>CBDUIU010000320.1:0-5448 GCA_965367335.1 uncultured Saprospiraceae bacterium | reverse complement strand
TTACCATCAAATATTTGTCATTCTCAATAGCTTAAATATTTATTGTGTTGGGAAAAAGCATAAAAAAATATCAGTCTGTCCATCCTCAAAACACTGCATTGACATTTGACATCAAGCGGATGGAAACCTTATATGAAAAATTTGAGGAGCAAGCTGATGAGCCACATCGACATGATTATTTTATCATCTTATTAGTAGCGCAGGCAAAAGGTAAACACCAAATAGATTTTCACGAATTTGAACTCAAAGCAAAGCAAGTATTTTTCATTAGTCCCGGGCAAGTACATCAAATTATTGAGGAAGAAAAGTCTATTGGCTATGTCTTGACATTTTCACCTCAGTTTATGGTGGAAAATGGCATTGAGTCCTGGTTTTTTGAAGACCTTCACTTATTCCAGGATTATGGATATACACCACCACTTGAAGTTGCTGATGATGTATTTAAGCAATTAAAACTGATTGCTGAAGAAATATTTTCATTTGTTCATTCGGATAAAAAACTAAAATATCAGGCTGTAGGTGCATTGTTGAAATTGTTTCTTATTCATTGCAATAATAGTTGTACGAAAGAAGAGGAGGGGCATCCTCAACGCGTTCAAGCCTCGGTCACTCTATTGCGAAACTTTAAGTCTTTGCTTAATACTTCTTTTGAACGATGGCATAAAGTCAGCCAATATGCCCAAGCCCTGCACATTACCTCCGATCACTTAAATAACTCGGTGAAGTCTCTCACGGGTAAAAGCGCTAAAGAACACATCCAGAGCCGGATCATTACGGCAGCCAAGCGAATGCTGTTGCATTCAGACATGTCGCATAAAGCGATCGCTTACGAACTGGGCTTTTCCGAGCCAGCCAATTTCAGTCAGTTTTTTAAAAAATGTACTGGACAAAGCCCTTCCAGGTTTACCACTCAGATAAGGAAGTGACGACTATTAATCAGCGTCAGGATCGTTCTTTGAACGGAATGACCTTTCCCTTCTCCACATAATCCTTTAAGCCCTGTAACAAGATGGCCCAGCAAAATGAGGAACGGCGAAAATGAGCATTACAAGCCGGCCAATCTTTATGCTGAAAACGGAGATTGACGGAGCCATTAGTAGAGTCTTCCAATTCAAAGCCAAAAGAAGTTGGCAGCCAATCGGGATCTGCAGCTGTCATTTTAACGTGGAAAGATTCGTTGGGCTTACATTTTGTTACCTCCGCATGCCAGTCATATTCCGGAGCAAAGTAGAAATTATAACTTTCGCCAATTTTAGGAGTACCGCTACATTTAAGCGGCCACCACTTGATCAAATGGTCTGGTTGGGAAATAGCAGCAAAGATCTTAGCCTTGGAGGCTTTTACGGGGAAGTCATGATAGATATGGTGCATCTTTGGTGATTTTATTGGGCAATTTGTTTGCCTTATAAAAATACATAAAATGTTTTAAAAAACAAATAAAAACAACTAATTTGTTTTATAATTTATTTTCCTTTTCTTTTGAGCATATTGTTACATTTTTATGTAATTTATGTTTATATTCAATTTTATGATAATCAATTGTTTATATAGATAAAAGCACCTAGTGTTTTTATCTGCATTTCCAACAGCGCACAAAAAATTCATAGTCTACCTGTATTTTTTTAAGAATATCCCGTTATACCAATACAACAATAATTTTCTCATCTTTAATAATCGTTGTTATGCGCTTTAAAAATTTGACCCTTTTTTTTCTATTTTCTAGCTGTCTTTTTACCCTGGTCAACGCTCAGGAAATTGCTGAATGCCAGGTAAATTTTACTTCGGACAGCTACGAATTAAGTCCCGAGGCGAAAGCAACTTTAGATAATCTAATCCAATTAACCCATAACGCAATCGATTTTACTTTCCACCTCAAAGGCCACACTGACCTGGATGGCAGTCTTGCCTATAATGAGGATCTGAGTGAAAAACGAAACCTGGCTGTCCAGGCTTATCTTCTTCAACAAGGTATCGACCTTTCAGCCATATCGCTGAATGCCTACGGAGAACGGAAACCCTTACAAAACCTGGAAACGGAATTGGCAAAAGCAATAAACCGGCGGGTTGAAGTCCTGTTGACCTATGATCCGGTCAATAGCGTAAAAGAAATGTTAAGTCATTTCGCAAAACAACGTGAACAGCATTTCATAATTGATTGCCAGCAGGGGGGAGAGGTGACTGCAAATGATGGAACTATTGTTCGAATCCCCACAGATGCATTTGTCCATGCCGATGGATCTCCGGTAAGCACAGGCACCGTAGATGTAATGATCGAAGAAGCAGTTCGTCCATCTGCAATGGTTTTTCACCAGCTAAATACTACTCACGGCGATCACGCACTGGCGACCGGTGGTATGATCCGTCTGTCTGCTATTGCAGATGGGAAACCGCTAAATTTGCGTGATGACAAAGCCTTAGCTGTTTTTGTTCCAACCACAGATGCAGACCCAAGTATGCGGCTATATGACGGTAGCCGGGATGAAGCTGGTGCTATGGTTTGGGAAGAACTGGAAGCACCCGTCAATGTTTTGACTTCAGCCGAAGTTCAAGCTTCACCAGTTGCATTTCCGCAGCATATTTTCACCGCGCTGGATCAAATTGAAGTTAAGATTCCCACACACCCTGGCAGATTAATGGAATTACCCTTGCCAGCTATTCCCAAAATGGCGGAGCCTACAACAAAGCGCCTACAAAAACCTTATAAGCCAGGAGTACCGCAGCGGCAAATCTCAAAAGCACCCAAAGGCTTTTTTGCCAAAATGAAATATGATGAAGCAAAAGAACAGGCTAAATTGGACCTGCAGTTTGAACAACGTAAGGCAAAATACGCTGAACGGATGGCGACCTACGAAGAAGCTTTGGTCAATTATGCGGAGAATCAGAAAGTGTATAATCAAGAGTTAGCAGCAATCAAGGCAAACTATAAAATTGAAAAAGCAGCAGTGATTGAGGAACGCAAAGCGAAAATACAAGCATGGTTAGCACAATGTTATACGTTTGAAGCAGCTCATCGCTTGCAATCCAGAATCGATCGGTATAAAAAGGATCTATCCAGGGAAACTATTCATGAGAAACTTTTCCCGAACCGGAAAAATAAGCCCATTGAAACATACCAGTTTAGTATCAGTCTGAAGGCATTGGATTATTTTGCTCGGGGCGAACATATGCCTCCAAACATAGAACCACAATATAGTAAGTACCTGATTGCAGCGAATAATGCTGCACAACGCTTATTGGTTTCGGTTGGATTTGATCAGCTTTGGTCTCAGATTAAAAGGGACTACTTAAGTTACCAGGATGAAAAGGCACTGAGTTTACGTAATCAGAACAATGCTGCGATCAGTAGTTTGGAATCCAAGGTCAATTATTACGGCTATCAAGTGTCGGCACCAAATTTCTCCCGCTGGTGTAATATTGATACGCCGATCCCCATGGGACAATCTTTGTTGGCCTTTGACAATACGCGTTTCACGGAAATGTTCACCTTTGTTCCTGCCAGTAAAATGGTTAACTATTTCCCGATCAAGAAAATTAAAACAGCCTTTTTTCCTGCAGGACAACAAATCAATTACCTGGCATTCCGTTATGTTAATGATGGGGTACAATTGGCCACGGGTAAGCTGCGCCCGCGTAATCGGGAGCGGATTAACTTGGCATATCGGGAAAGTAGTTTGGCAGAGATAGAACAGGCGATTTTGGCTTTGGATATGTAGACGGGGGAGACGGGGGAGACGGGACCGCTACGCTGAGGGACCGCTTACGCTTTGGGACCGCTACGCTGAGGGATCGCTGCGCTGAGGGACGGGGAAGCGGGTGGTGTTATTTGGCGAGGCTGGCTTGGGTTTCTAGTTTAGAAGAGGGACTAGTCATTTTTGAAGGCAACGATATTGTCGATCATACCATTGAAGACGAAATAGTGAAAGGGCAAAACTGAATACCAGTACAATCGGCCTAATAATCCATAAGGGCGGAAGGTGGCGGTCTGTTGTAATTCAAAAGCATCTCCTTTTTTTACCAAATGAAATTCTAACCAGGCTTCTCCCGGTAGTTTCATTTCAGCATATAATAACAAACGGCGATTTTCCTGATCGGCGACTAAGACGCGCCAGAAGTCTAAAGCATCACCGGCATAAATGCGATCCAGGTGTGTTCTGCCCCGGCGTAGACCAACGCCACCGGCTGTTTTATCTAAGAAGCCACGAAGCTTCCACATCCAGTCGCCGTAATACCAGCCTCGGGCACCACCAATCGACCAGATGTTGCTTTTGATCTGCGCTGCTTTTTCTGCCGATACCAAGCGCTTCTTTTTATCGATGTAACATCCAAACTTAGGGACTTGCAAATATTTTGTTAGGTTTTGCCCCGCGTAACTTGAGCTGAGGGCATCTTTCCAGCTGGAGACTACAGCATTCTGTTCGATTTTCTCAAACGCATTACTAACAGCTTGGTGATAGGGAATCAATTCAATGTTAAGTTCTTCTGCTAAATTATTATTATTGCAAATGACATCCACCTTCATGCTGTCCACCAAATTCATCGCGAGGTTATAGGAAGTTGAGGTGATAAAATACAACCAGTAGGCGGAGAGCCGGGGAGTCATAATTGGTAAGGTGTAAATACGCCGCCAAAGCCCTCGTACTTCTGCATATCCTTCCAGCATTTCTTTGTAAGTCAGAATTTCTTTGCAACCAATATCATAGGCCTTATTATAACAAGATTCTCGCAGCATAACACCCGTCAGGAATTGCAAAACGTTTCGAATCGCAATTGGCTGGCAACGGCTGCGTAACCAATTAGGGGCCACCATAATCGGTAGTTTTTCTACCAGGTCGCGTATAATCTCAAAGGAGGCTGATCCGGAACCAACAATGATCCCTGCCCGTAAGGTTGTTAAGGCGAACTTGCCTTCACGTAGGGTGTTCTCTACTTTTAAGCGGGATTGCAGGTGTTCAGATAGTTGTTCGCTGTTGACGATACCACTCAGATAGATGGCCTGTTTTGCGGTTGATTGATTTACGTAATTCCGAAAATTTACAGCGGTCTGTACTTCCATGTCTTCAAAATCACCGATGGAACTGTTCATCGAGTGGATGAGATAAAACGCTACGTCAAATGCTAAAGGTGCTTTGGTTACATCAACCGGGTTAGCAAAGTCAACTTCAAAGATTTCTAAATTGGTCCAGTTTTCTTCAACTTCAAACCTTCTTTTGTTCCGCACACAACAGATGACCTCGTGCCCCTGTTCCATCAGAACGGCCAACAATCTCCGGCCGATGTATCCGGTGGCACCGGTAAGGAGAATTTTCAAGAGTGGGTAGGTTTAGTGTCTTATTAGAACCAGTGAACAAAGGAATTGTTTTTCATTAGCATTCAGATTATTAAAAAATATAGTCAATGGGCTCATTGTTTCGATATCCAATCCGTGATCATTTGCATTGTGTGCTCATT
>CBDUIU010000319.1:0-5463 GCA_965367335.1 uncultured Saprospiraceae bacterium | reverse complement strand
AAATATATAACAATAGGTATATTAAATTATTAATGGCTCAATTAGCACATTTCTGTGCCATTTTTAAGAAAAGCCAAAGGAAAGTCCTTGATGGCGGAACAAAACCGCCATTAGGAGTATTTAAAATCACTTTTGTCATTTCTTGAAATACAAAATGAAAAAACCTGAGGTTTTGCGAAACCTCAGGTTTTTATTTTAAAGGAAATTGATTTACTGTTTCCCTTTTGTCTTGGGATTTGGCTTTGGATTATCTTTTTTCATTGCCTCCCCTATCATATTACTTGCTGTAAAAGATGCAACCATATTGTTCAACATATCACTTCCTGCCTGAGGTGAATTAGGCAGCAGAATAAGATTAGTATTGGTCTCCTCTCCAATTGCCTGAAGTGTATCATAATGTTGTGTCACTACGATCAAGGCAGAAGCTTCCTGAGAATTGATACCTACTTTGTTTAGTACTTCTACAGATTCTTCCAGACCACGAGCAATTTCTCGTCTTTGATCTGCGATCCCCATCCCCTGTAAACGTTTGCTTTCTGCCTCAGCTTTGGCTTTTTCCACAATGAGGATACGAGCCGCATCTCCTTCAAATTGGGCAGCAATCTTCTCTCTTTCAGAAGCATTAATACGGTTCATGGCTGCTTTTACCTGAGAATCCGGATCAATATCCGTAACCAGTGTTTTGATGATATCATATCCATAATCGAGCATGGCATCTTGCAGTTCGCTTTTCACTGCATTGGCAATGTCATCCTTTTTTACAAAGACATCATCCAATTTCATTTTAGGAACCTCTGCCCTAACCACATCAAATACATAAGAAGTAATTTGTTCATGAGGGAAATCTAAAATATAAAAGGCTTCATAAACCTTGGTTCGTATAATTACATATTGCACCGAAACTTTCAGTTTTACAAATACATCATCCAACGTCTTGGTTTCTACAATTACATCTAATTGTTGAATTTTTAAACTTACCCGACCAGCAATTTTATCCACTAACGGGATCTTCATCTGTAATCCGGAATTACGAATGCTGAGGAATCTACCAAACCGTTCAATGATTACAGCCGATTGTTGCTTCACTACAAAAAATGACATTAAGAGAATGATGAAGGCAAAAAAGAAGATCGGTATTAAAATAAAATTTCCCATTATTTTTGATTTAGTTAATGATTAAAAAATTAGTGTATCTAATTGGTCGAAATTTTTATGGTTTTGTTACAATTCAATATCGCATTTATGCGCAATTTGAATTAGATTTTTAGTCAGTATTAAGGAAGTCGCTCTATCGCTATCTGAATTCTCTTAACGCTTTCCTCTTTGCCAATTAGGGAAAGAATATCGAATAAATGAGGTCCTTTTAGATCTCCAACAATAACGAGCCGCAAAGGCGCCATTACCATCCCAAAGGATAGCTCTTCTGCTATGATCCAATCTTTTACAACCGACTCTAGATTTTCAGATTCAAAGGAGGGTGCTGTTTCCAATACTTTTAGGAGTTTACCCAGAATAGCAGGAGTGTTTTCCTTCCATTGTTTCTTAACAGGTTTTTCTTCGTAATGCCCGGGAGTTTCAAAGAAATATGAGCTTAAATCCCATAAATCATTAACAAAATTAGCACGTTCCTTTACCATAGAGACCACCTTGGTTACATATCCCAGGTTCAGTTGCCGGGCCATAGAGACATTCTTTTTCTGTACAATTGGATAAAAAAGCTCTGCCAGCTCCTCATCAGATTTTAGCTGTAAATACTGATGGTTGTACCATTTGGTTTTATCCGGATCGAATCGTGCCCCGGAATTATGAACCCGCTCCAAGGTAAAGGCACTAATAAGTTCCTTTAGCGTATATAGTTCTTTATCATCACTAGAGTTCCATCCTAACATTGCCAGGAAATTAACAACAGCTTCGGGGAAATAGCCGGCTTCTTTATAACCAACTGAGGATTCCCAGGAAAGTGGAAAGACAGGGAAGCCCATTTTTTCACCATCGCGTTTGCTTAATTTTCCTTTGCCGGTAGGCTTCATAATTAAAGGCAAGTGAGCAAATACAGGAGGTTTCCATCCTAACGCCTCGTATAGCTGGCAATGTAGTGCCAGCGAAGGCAACCACTCTTCTCCCCTAATCACATGCGTGATTTTCATTAAATGATCATCAACAATATTTGCCAGATGGTAGGTAGGCATCCCATCACTTTTAAATAACACTTTGTCATCTAATAATGAGGCATCAATGCTGATATCTCCCCGGATCTGGTCATGTAACTGAATGATCTCTTCATGCGGTGTTTTAAACCGAATAACGTGATCTTCTCCTGCTTCTATCTTAGCCCGGGTTTCTTCAGCGGTTAGTGTGAGTGAATTAGAAAGCTTTTCTCTATTGTGCCAGTTGTAAATAAAGGTCTTGCCCTTTTCTTCATGATCTTTGCGATGAAACTCCAATTTCTCTGATGTATCAAAAGCGTAATACGCTTTTCCTTTTTCTATGAGCTCCTCGGCGTATTTTTTGTAGAGATCCTTGCGTTCACTTTGACGATAGGGGCCATACGCGCCATTTTTCCCGGGACCTTCGTCAAAAGGTATCCCACACCAATTTAAGGCATCTATGATATATTGCTCTGTACCTTCTACATAGCGGTTCTGGTCCGTATCCTCTATCCTCAGAATAAAAGCACCTCCATGTTTTTTCGCAAATAAGTAATTGAATAAGGCAGTGCGGACTCCACCAATATGTAATGGTCCAGCGGGACTGGGAGCAAACCGAACGCGGACATTGTTGTTCATTGAAAAATTCTTAAGTAAACAAAGATAGGCGGAAGCTATCGAATGCCAAAAGGTTAGGGTATCATTTCCAGGCCATCGATTTCATTATAAAAACAGCCTGGACCTTATACTGGTTTCATAGTATTGGGGATGCGTTTATTCATGATCTTAAACCACAAAGGCGGTACTAGGGAAAGAACCATTGAGGTTGGATAACCAAAGGGCATTTGCGGGGAATCCTCATGACAGTCGAGCACCTGATATTTCTTGGAAGAGATATAATGATGATCACTATGTCTGGTTAATTCGTAGAGCATTATACGCCCCAATACATGGTTGCTGTTCCAGGAGTGGATCTCCTTCACTCGTTCATAACGCCCTGAAGGCATCTTTTGGCGTAAAAGCCCGTAATGTTCAATATAATTCACCGTTTCCAAGAGCAAAAAGCCTACCAGAGCTGCTCCCAGGGCAAACCAAAGGGTAGGCAGCCCAAAGAGAATATATACCAGCACCAAATAAGCGACTTGAAAAATTATATACCAGAACATATCATTCTTAATCGAAAAAAACGATCGATTCTCACTGCTCAATAATTTTAGCTGAATCTTCCAGGCTTTTACCAGCTGCCTGCTAACAGAGGTGATCCAAAAGGAATATACCGATTGATTATACCGAGCAGTTGCCGGGTCTTCCTTTGTAGCGGCATGGAGATGGTGACCAAAATTATGCTCAATATAGAAATGCATATACAAAGAAGGGAGCAGGAGTAATTTTCCCAGAAAGCGATCTTTAGACTTTAATCTATGTCCCAATTCATGACCTACGTTAATGCCATTGGTTCCCAGCACAATACCCAGAGAAAGTGCGAGTCCAACTATTTCATAGGGCGCGTATGTTGTTTGCGAAAAGGACCAGAGAAAATAGAAAAGCAAGCCATATACCATGGGAACATTCACGTAAAGCATCCAATCAAATATCTTCTTGATGACTCTTTTTTCTTTGGTTTTTGGATCAAAATTTCTATTGTCTAACGGAAGTATTATCTCCAGAATGGGAATAAGCACAAAACCGTATACCGGGGTAAGATAAATCCATATTCCCCCTAAGTTTATACAAATTATAGCTGAAAGCGGGAGAGTTAAGGCCGCCAGGTATTTTAAATCCTTCATTGTAAGCTTTTTAACAAATTTTTGAGGTTCAATTATGCCATATCCGGTATCTTGGTATTAAATATAGCAGATTTTGGATAGTTACAAGAACATTCTACATAAACTGTCGGCATTCATTACCAAGTACTATACCACCCAGATGATCAAAGGGGTCTTTGTATTTGTGGCCGTGGCATTGTTGTTTTTCTTATGTGTTCTCACCTTGGAGTATTTTCTTTGGCTGGGTTCCACGGCAAGGATGGTTTTATTTATTAGCTCGTTGATTGTCACCCTTTTATTGTTGGTTCGGTATCTTATAATACCAGTTATTTATTTATTGAGAATACAAAAAGGACTCGATCTTAAAACGGCTTCCGGGATCATTGGCAACCACTTTCCTGAAGTGGGAGACCATCTTATTAATTTGTTAGATCTAGCAGACGACAAACAGAAATCGGAATTATTGCTGGCAAGCATAGAACAACGCTCTAAAAGACTTTCACCGGTCCCTTTTAATAAGGCAATTGATATTCGTAAGAGTTTGGCATATGGAAAATACGTACTAATACCGGCATTGATAATAGCTGGCATTGGTATAGCAGGGCAGTTAAATTCCTTTATGGGTTCATATGATCGTGTGGTCAATTATGATGTGGCCTATGAAAAACCGGCACCCTTCAGATTCGTATTGTTAAATGGTGCTTTAGATGTACTAGAATCTGAATCATATACACTCAATATTGCCACGGAAGGGGAACTGCAACCAGATATTGCTTATATCGTTATAGACGGGAAGGAGCGCTTATTGCAGAAATCTAACGGCCAGTTTTCTTATACATTTAGGGCACCTATACAGTCACAGGACTTCTATTTAAGTGCCAACGAGATAAGGTCCAGGCAGTACAGCTTAAAGGCATTGGCCACACCTTCAATTCAGGAATTCAAGACTATTTTGGAATTTCCGAAGTATACGCAAAGGAAGACGGATACTCTGCAGGGGACCGGTAATGCATTAGTACCAGAAGGCACTAGGATCACGTGGCAAATAGCGGGTGAAAATACCAAGAGAGTACAATTGATGACAAAAGATACTACGGTTAATTTCGCAGTTACAGGAGGAGAGTATAAGTATTCAAGAAAGGTGTTGAATGAATTGGAATATGAAGTAACTACTTCAAACGAGAATATAGAACATTATGAGCGACTCCATTACAAGATTAGAGTAAACAAGGATGCAAGCCCTACTATCAGAGTAAATGAAATACGCGACTCCCTGAGTCAGGCACTTTCATATGAAGGTATTGCTTCGGATGACTATAAAGTGTCAAAATTGGAATTAGTCTATTATATTGAAAATGAGGAAGATACGAATGTAGTTTTGGAATTGGCACGTCCCGGAGATCGGGATTTTAATTTTAGTTATGAATTTCCATCAGGGATGGATCTGGAAAGAGGGAAGCGATATTCCTATTATTTCCAGGTAACCGATAATGACGCATTGCGTGGCGGGAAAAAAGTAAAAAGCCAGGTTTTCTCTACGGACATTTTAA
>CBDUIU010000318.1:0-5484 GCA_965367335.1 uncultured Saprospiraceae bacterium | reverse complement strand
GATCTACCTGGGCTAAAACCTCTCCCGTATCCGAAAGCACCGCATCCTTAAATTGACGGCTCCGCAGTTGTGTTTTGCTTTGATACTTCCGATCTGCAAATACTTCGTGTACGAATTTGATATTTCGCCTTTCACAGTATTCCGCCACCAACGATGCCGACATCCCAAACACGACCAGGTCTGGATCAATGGCGTAGATCACCGCCACTACTGCTCGGGTTAGTTCCTCATTTTTTACCATATCATTATACAGCGCCCCATGAGGTTTAACATGATGTAGCCGACCGCCCCATGACTCTACCATTCCTTTTATCGCAGAAATCCGATAGCGCAGCTGTGCTTGTAAAACGGGGATGTCCACCTCTACGGATACCCGTCCAAAGTTCGCCCGATCATCATAGGATGGATGGGCACCAATAGCCACACCGTGTTTTAAGGCCAGCCGGATGGTTTGTTCCATCAAGAAAGGATTGCCACTGTGAAAGCCACAAGCAATATTACAAGAGGACAGATAAGGCATGATCTCCGCGTCATAGTTTGCGGAATGGCCAGGGAGTAGTTCGCCGAGATCGCAGTTGAGATCGATGGTTGTTATCATGGGTTGGAAGCGTTGCTTTGGTTATTGCGGGGTTGGAAAACATCACTGCGCTTGTTTTTGGGTTATTACGGGTTTTGAAAACTTCGCTGCGCTTGTTTTCTGGGTTATTACGGGTTTTAACTGAGCGGGGCTAGCGCGTGTTTCAGTTTTTGCGCTGATGCTGATCAAAAGCTATACTCCTTGCCTAAGTGAATTGCAGCTTTTCTAATGCTCAAATAACTACTAAAAATAAATAGCAGGCGCTAGCCCCGTCCAGTTAAAACCCTGTCTGACTGGACAGGCAGGCCGTAATAACGCTTTGCAAAGCAAAGCACCCAACCCGTAATAACCCTTTTAAAAAAGCTACAACAAGCTCAACAAAGTCTTCACTGACAACAAAATTGTTATACCGATCACGATACCAGCTAAGATATTCGTCCTCCGGGAATTCACGTTTTTTCCCATCAAGCCTTTCGAATTAACAATATACAACAAATAGCCTGCAATCAGTGGTAAAAGGAGGGCATTCGTGATTTGTGCAAATTTAATGATCAGCACCGGTTTTAGCCCCGTCATGGAGATGACCACACCGATGAGTAAAATGATCATCCAGGTAAGTCGAAAATGAGGATGGGTTTCAATTTCGGAATTACCTGCTTTGCTGCCTTGCTTTTGATCACTCCCTTGTTGCCAACCAAACAGACCAGCCGCCGCATAGGCCGCAGCCATAGGAGCCGTCAGCGTACTACTTAATCCAGCCGCGAGTAATCCGATACCCATCAGCCATTTGGCGCCACTGCCAACAAGCGGCGCTAACTGCACCGCCAGATCATTCGCAGAACTAACTTCTGTTACCTGCCCGGCTGAAGCTGCCGCCGTTATAATGATTAACATCGAGATCAGACCGCCAAAAATTATAGCGACTCTATTTTCCATTCGTACATCCTGAAGACTGGAGGATTGGTCCCATTTTTTGGAGATGGTCGACGCATGGAGAAATAAATTATACGGCACAACTGTCGTCCCAATGAGTCCCATGATAAGTAAAAAATGATGACTGATCCCGGTCGGTATAAAGCCTTGAAAAATCAAACTCAAATCAGGTTTTACCAAAATCGCAGTCATTAAAAAACAAATACTCATTAAGATCACCAGCATAATTAATACGCGTTCGATTAGTTTATATTTTCCAAAAAACAGCAATAGAAAACTAATGCCACCCAAAACTAGTGGCCACACCGAATGGTCTCCAACAATCAAATGTAAGCCTAAGACTCCACCGGAGATATTTCCTGCTTCATAGGCTGCATTGCCTACTAGTATCGCTCCAATCACTAAGAAGAAAACCAGGTACCGCGCAATGCCTTTCGTGAACTGTTGATTGATCGCTTCGCCTAGCCCCTGCTGCGTCACAAAGCCCAGCCGGGCAGACATCTCCTGTAAGACCACTGTTGCAAAGATTGAAAACAGCATCGCCCATAACAGGGTGTAGCCCGTTTGTACGCCGACCATGGTGCAGGTCGTTAGCGTACCGGGGCCGATGAAGGCGGCGGCGATCAGGGTGGATGGGCCAAAGTATTTGCTGGGTTTCATGTGGTCTTGTTTATTGGGTCGCGGTAACAACTGAATAGTTGGGCTACGCGTTTAGATGGCTTTCCACAGCGCTAATGCCAAGTTTAGATCTTCGCTTGGGCGAAAAAGTTTAGATGCTCTATCTACAACTTTGCCGCAAAACGCGCGGTCTCCTCTGCCAGGCGTTCTATCACTTCCTCATTCGACACACCACTACTTTTTAGCATTTTAAAAGAATGATTGCCTCCTTCTATTTTTACCAATTTCGCTTTCTTCAACTTTTTACAAACACTTTCTATCAAATCAATCTTAGCCAGGGTGTCCCGGGTACCTTGCAGGAATAATTGTGGCTGCTTAATATCGGATAGATGAGCTGCCCTTTCTGTCCCTGGTTTGCCGGGGGCATGTAATGGAAACCCATAATAAACAATGCCTTTGACCTCTTCTAGCTCGCCGGCTGCTGCCAATTGAGATGTCATTCGTCCGCCAAATGATTTACCACCAGCCAACAAGGTCAGATCTGCTGCATATTTCTTCGCTTTTTGTATAGCAGCCAGAATTGCCGGATGCGCTTTTTTAGGTCGGTCCGGTGGACCCTTTCCTTTTTCCATATAGGCAAAATTAAACCGTAAAGTGGCAATCTGACGTGCTGCCAGTTGTTGGGCCAGCGTTTCCATAAATTCGTGTGTCATTCCTGCTCCTGCCCCATGACTGAGCACTAACAATGCGCTGGCATCTTTTGGCAGGAGTAATAATGCGGAAACGCTTCCAATCTCTTTGGATATATTTATTTTTAGTTGTCGTGGTTTTGTCATGGTTTCCTATGGTTTTGTTTGTGGGAGGTATTGGATAGTTTAGACTGTGCGTTAGATGGCATTTTGCGGTTCCTATCGCCGCATCTTAAATGCATACAAGGCAAATGAAGCCAACCAATGCTGTCCCGCATAATCTCCATCCGTGATCTTTGTCAAGGAATAATCCAAATGTTCATCTGCGATAGATCTTGCGTTGATATTGTTAGACAATGGATACAAACACCAGGCCCGGGAGAAATTCAGCCCATCCAGGTGAACTAATTTTCCGTCAGAACGATCCAGGACCTTGCCCGTTTCTAATACCAATTCTCGCACTGCTAATTCCGGAAGAAACTTTTCCAGCCATACCTCAAAACCCTCTACTGCTAAAATTTTTCTCATAATATCCATCTCCTGTAAACAAGGAGAAAGAAAATCATACCCGCTCGGCTCCCAGCTGATCGGACAGCCTTGATCATCCTGATAAAAGCGAATCGCGCTTTCTTTAATCATCATGGCTAAAGCGTCATCACCTACGGTCCTGGCATAATCGTAAGCAAAGCTAAGTCCGAAAGCGGTATTGGTATGCTCTCCCACCCGAATGGGATATACCAGCTTGGGCAGGTAGTCGATATAGGCTTTGGAGATATAATCGGCCAGGGGTTGTAAATTGTTATACCATTGTTTCGCGTC
Source organism: uncultured Saprospiraceae bacterium (assembly GCA_965367335.1). Classification (GTDB taxonomy): domain Bacteria; phylum Bacteroidota; class Bacteroidia; order Chitinophagales; family Saprospiraceae; genus CBDUIU01. Next base: position 1,848 of record CBDUIU010000318.1, on the reverse strand, counting down.
GGGGTCGTCCCAGGTGTAGAGTTCTTCCTGAAGTTTCAGCAGCCAGGCCCAGCCATAGGTTCTTTCAAAAGAGGTAGTATAACGATTCATGGAGAAATAGGCCACCTCCTTTTCGATATTTTCCCTGGTCAGATTTTGGTTTAATTTTTCTCTTGCTTCTGCTGCCGATTCCAATTCCGGAAAGGTCTTCATCAGATAAACCAATGACCAATGGCCATGCACCGCGGAGTGCCAGTCAAAACAGCCGTAAAAAGCGGGATGGTGATTTTGGGGCATATCCAGGTCTTCGGCTTTTGCAATGGTATGGCCAGCTTTATAGGGTAAGGGCGTGGAGATACAATCCAGGGGAAGCCGGGCAAGGCGGTTGGCCTGGGCAAGGTCGAGTTGAATAGACACGGGGGCTGAGGGTAAGGGTTTATTTGGTTGCGGCGCATCGGTAGCTGTCTCGCAAGCCAGGAAAAAGGAGAAGAACAAGAAAAGTAATATCCTTTGCATAGGTCAATTTTCCCGCTAAAGATAATAAAAGGAAAATGATCTATGCAAAGGATGTTAGCGAGGTGTGCTAAAAGGGTTTTAACAAAAAGGAATAGCGATATTCTTTCGCTGGCAGGGTATACTCCTCATGTACCAGACGTCCCCAGGAATTATCTCCACCTACGCCCATTTGTTTCAAATCAATATTCCAGGTAATAAAATTTCGGGGATACAGGTCGGCACCATGCTTGGAAGTCACTGGTACCAGGCCGGAAGCGGACTCCGTTCCTTTTTTACCCGCGACAAAATCCAAATCCTTCATCGCCAGTTGCCAGGCACTCATGGACAGTGGCTCTGAAATGGCTGTGGCTAACAATCCATGTCCATCTTCATTTTGTAAACTCATCCACCTGACTTCCGTCTTATTCCCCGTTTCCTGTGGTCGGGGATAGCGATGCAATTGATCCCAAACCGTGCCTTTCCAAATCGCTATTTCTCCCGAAGTCTGCCGGTCCCAATATGTCTCATGCGGGCCTTTACCATACCATTGGATAAACTGAAATTCATTGGGCAACTGTAACTGCAAGCCAATACGGGGCAGCTTCGGCAAGTCTTGTTGTTCTGTCGTAAAGTGGTAATCGATCAGCAGAGAAGCATCCGCATGAACCGTGTATTGCAAAGTTACAGCGCCGCCCTTAATCTCAGGCAGATGGTAGGCCACCCTTATATTTATTTTCTTACTTCCGTCTGGTTTAGCTTGCATCAATTTCGAAGTAGCCGTTTCCCCGGCCTCTTTCCAGATAGCTGCCCATTTATGCATTCCGTTTCCGAGGTCATTGTCAGTGGGGGGTCGCCAAAAGTTGGGTTTGGGAGCAGTGTAGATCAATTCGCGATCCTGATAAACATAAGACAAGAGCTCTCCGGTATTTTTGTCTATACTTAATTTAAAATCCTGCCCGGTAATGACCAGCTGTTTTGCCGTACGGTTCATTTGCAGATCTGCAAAGTCATCTAAAGCCTTCGCGGATTTCATTGATGGCTCAGAGGGCAGTTTAAATTGAGACCAGGCGATTTCATGCCCGATCGGTAATAAGGGTAATTCCCGGTTGGTAATGGCGCTGATTTTCAAAAAGTATTCTTTCCCTTGCTTAAATGCTACCTCACCTAAAGCGAGCGTAAATTGTCGTTTTTGTCTGGGTTTTACGTTCAATTGTCCAAAACTACCTTTAGCTATGCTAACACCATCTTCCCGTACTTCCCAAACTAAGTTGACTTCCTCCGTATGCTTGAAATAATTTTTATTAAATAATTCAAAAGTGTTTTTGGAAAGATCTACCGCAATGATCTTTATTGGTTCATACACTTTTTTGACTT
>CBDUIU010000317.1:0-5499 GCA_965367335.1 uncultured Saprospiraceae bacterium | reverse complement strand
TCGATTTTTTGCTGTTAGTGGCTTGACGGCCCCGCTCTGAAGCTTTAATTTGCGGATTAGCATTGACAATGCGTTTATTGAACTGGTATTTTTTTTCCCCGAAATAGACACCAAAATGGTCATTGAGATAGGTAGGAACAGGTTCTTTCTTTGAATAAAAGGTAGGCATGGAAATCCAGAATTCTACGTAGTAATTGACACCAGGTTCAAGGGGTTTGCCCAATTTCATGCCGACATATTCCGCCCAAAAATCGCCATTAATGACTAGACCCGCCATGTTTTGCCCGGAGTGTGCTTTGATCGCTTTGAGGTTGCGGGAGCGCAGCCGCGGACTGACTAAATCTGTGGAAGCCTCATTTGGGACGATCCAATGCTTGACAGCGCGCTCAAAGTCGCGTCCGGTTTTGCACATCACCGTGGGTAAATGAGAATAAGATTCAAAACTGGGATTGGAAATCAAGTTTTGAGCAGAAAGAGATATGGTCAGAATAAGAAAAAGTAGTACGTATATGTGTTTTCGCATAGAACTCCGGTTGGATTAATTGGAAAAAAAGGTAAAAAGCTACGCTTTTACTTCCATATTCTTAAACGCAGTGTTCTGCCAATATGTTATTTAGAAAAACTACGCCAATTTACCAGCGGATCACTCACCGACCTTCAGGACTAATTTTCCGAGTTTTTCTCCGCTAAAAAGTCGCAGAAAATGATCATTGAACTGATGAATGTCCTGAACAATATATTCTTTGGATTTCAGTTTTCCCTCTGCTAACCATCGCCCCATTTCTCGTGCAGCCTTTCCATAATCCTTTGCAAAATCAAAGACGACAAAACCCTCCATCCGGGCACGTTGTACCAGCAGCGAAAGGTAATTTTTTGGCCCTTGGATAGCTCCAGTATTATTGTATTGAGAAATGGCTCCACAAATGACGATTCGGGCATGTCGGTTAATGCGTGTCAAAGCGAGGTCCAGGATGTCGCCACCCACATTATCAAAATATACATCTATGCCCTTAGGACAGGCTTTGGCTAAGGTAGCTGCCAGCTTATCCTGCTTGTAATCAATCGCTTCGTCAAAACCTAATTCTTCGGTGAGGTATCTGCATTTTTCAGGACCTCCGGCGATACCCACCACTTTACATCCTTTCAGTTTGGCAATTTGGCCAACAATAGAACCAACCGCTCCGGCAGCTCCGGAAATCAATACGGTATCTCCTTCTTTTGGTTCCCCAATATTGAGTAAACCAAAGTAAGCTGTAAACCCGGTCATCCCTAATAAGCTGAGGTACATCGGTAATGGAGCTAAGTCGGGATCAACTTTATAAATACCTGTTCCATCACTGATCGCATATTCCTGTACACCAAATTGACCATAAACGTGATCTCCGACGGCATAATCCGGATGTAAAGAAACTTCCACTCTACCCACAGCACCAGCACGCATAACTGCTCCGATTTCTACCGGAGGTATATAAGATCGCGTGTTGCGCATCCAACCACGCATAGCAGGGTCTAAGGAAATATAAAGTACCCTTACGATCATTTCTCCGTCCTGTGGTTCCGGGACAGCGTTTACTTCGATATTCCAGGTATCCTCAGTTGGCATTCCTTCCGGACGATTAGCGAGACGAACTTGCGTATTATTTGGCATGGTATGTTTGTTTATATAAATGTGTCAGTAATGCTAGTGATTATGGATGTTGACTCAATAAACGCCCTTTTAGTTAAATTCCAAAACCTGGTGATGACTCAATTCAATTTTACACTCACCTTTACTGCCTGATGATCAGACCAGGCAAACTGGTGATCAATACCCTTCACTTTTAATAAGGTCACGTTTGGCGACAAGAGAAAAAAGTCAATTAGTGTAACGAAGGTTTTCCCAGGGACATAGGTGTCTCTGTTACTTCGATTCGTGGGGATGGTGGGGTCGTATGCCCAGATCCAATCCGGGGGGAGTAAGTCCTCGGGGATATTTCGATTTTGTTTGAGTTTATTTCGATCCTGGTTTTTCATGAAACCATCATAATGAAAAAAGGGCGGACTTTGATTCCAATCTCCTCCGGCAATCACGTAATTGCCTTTTTTATACTCCTCCTGAACAAAATCGCTGAAGAATTGAGTTTGCTGACTTTTCAATTTTCCCTTCCGATCAAAGGCTGAATTGTGAAGGTTAATAAGGATCAGCTCTTTGCCATTTTCAAGAGAAAACCGAGAAACTGCCAGGCATCGGTCGAGCATAAATATCCGCTTTGGCCAGCTAAAGCGACCGGGGAGTTGATATCGATTTACAGAGGAAGGTTGAAAGCGAGAATAAGTAGCCAACCCACTAAACATCTTTCCATAAGCATTCCAGGGCTGGAACAAGGGAACTGGTACCCGTTCAACTTGATAGTTCGGGGCAAAAGAGCTACTGTATCCGGGCAGTAGGTCTCCAATCTCTTGAAATAAATTAAAGTTGTAGCTGCGTTTGGACTCAATATCTACCTCTTGCAAAAGATAAATATCGGCAGAATGATCTCGGATGAGTTGTCGTATACCTGATAGATTTTCGGTGACGTGATCTTTTCTTGGTTGGACGGTCTTACCGCCGGCGACAAAAGCCATACCCCCGTGGTAGAAAAAGTTTTGTTTAGCCCCAAGCCCGGCATAACCAATATTCCAGATCATAAGATCAAGGGTATCCTTTGGTAATTCAGGGCTAGCTGCAGGTGAAGGCTCCAGTTCAATGATTGCTTCGGGCTGATAGTCATATAGGGTGCCGTGAATAAGAACGAAGGCAATATAAAGCACAAACAGGACAATGAGTCCAAGGAAAAGTTGTTTGAATCGATTTTGAAAAGAATTGTTTGCCATGATTGCAAAATTACGTAGTATCTCAATAAATACGGCACGGTTATCGGTATTAAATTCTTTAGGAAATAAAATATGGTTTTCTTCTGATTTTCCTACCATTTTGATGGTATTTTTTAGAAAAAGCAAAAGCAAACAGACGAGATAACTTGCATTAAGGAGATAATATTTTTATATTATAAAAGTATAAATTATCCTCCCGCTTTTATTTCCACTAACCATTACCCAGTAACTCACAGTTTTATTTGATTAAAATCACTTTGTTTGATTTTGACCAAATAACGCAGTCTTTCCACTTTTTCCTGGAATAACCATGAATTGATAATCATTGGTCGAGGTTTTATTCTTATCGGAGTTTCAAATTGACTTTGGTAAGCCTTTCCACCTTTTCCTCAAATTAAACATCATGAGAAAACAACTACACACGCTGACAATCTGTTGTCTATGTTTCTTGCATTCCCAAGCTCAATTGGAGTTGGAACCGGTGGCTAACCTGACCGAAGCTGATAAAGTAGCTTTAGTGCCAATTGAATCTGAATATTCTAACAATGAACTTTCATTCGAATTGTTTGGTGGATTGATTTTGGTTGAGGCTCAGACAGACGGTGCCACAAATCGGTATATCCTCGACACTGGCGCACCAACCTTAATCTTAAATCAAAAGATATCTGAGCATAATCCGAATAAAAATTATGCTGTTGGATTGGCGGGGGTGTCTGCGACAATAGATGTTGAAGTCGATTACTTTAGATTGGGTACGATAACTAATCCGGAACTAGATGCTTTCGCCACGGATATTTCTCATCTGGAGGAAATTAAAAAAACAAAAATTGATGGCTTGGTAGGATATGAAGTATTGAAAAATTCTAACCTGCTACTGGATTACCAAAATAAAACTATTAACCTTTTACCTTCCGGTGAAAAACATTCCATAGAAGGCAGGGAGGAAGTCTTAGCCATTCCATTTAAAACGCGCGGACATATGCCGGTAATTGAAATGTATATAGGAAACAAAAAATTAAGGATGGGAATTGATACCGGTTCTGAGGCCAATCTATTAGATGAACGATTCAAGCGAAAATTACGTAAATATTATGCTCAGGATTTTACCACCCGGTATGTCCGTGGCATTGACCGTTCAACGATTAAAACCTGTTCGGTTAAAATAGATCTGGGACAGATTCAACATTTACAATTAGGAGAAATGGAATATCTTTTTACGGATATGAGTTTTCTGAATTCGGGTTATGGTAAACGGATGGACGGCATTCTTGGTTACCCATTTCTAAAATCTCATCTCATCTCAATTGACTTTTCAAAACGAATGATTTACGTTTTAAAAGATAAATTTGAAAAGGAGATAGAGCAACTCGTTACCTCTGAACAAATAATTGAGGAACATTAAAACAAGCCGGTAATCTCTCCTTCTTCATTGACGTCAATCATTTCCGAAGCGGGAGTAGCCGGTAAGCCCGGCATCCGCATCATGTTCCCTGTAATAGGTACTAAGAATCCGGCACCTGCTGCTATTTCAATTTCCCGAACCGTTACGATAAAATCTCTTGGCCGACCTAATAACTGAGGGTTGTCAGACAAGGAGTTTTGAGTTTTGGCAATACAAACCGGCAAATGTCCCAGGTTTAATCGTTCTATTCTACGAAGATTCATTTGTGCCTTTGCCGCATACTCTACTCCTTTAGCACCATATACCTTAGTTGCCACTGCGTTGATCTTATCTTTAACAGAACTGTTCCAATCATACATTGGTGTAAAGGCTGTTTTACAGGAATCCACAGCTTTGACAACAGCATGGGCTAGATCTTCTGCGCCTTCACCCCCTTTCGCCCAAACATCCGCTATGATTGCTTCTACTCCTTGCTCGGCACAACGCTCCTGAATCGCTTGCATTTCTTCCACACTATCACTAACAAAGCGATTGATAGCTACCACCGCAGGAATACCAAATTGCGCAACATTTTCCAAGTGTTTATCCAGGTTTTCCAGCCCTCTTTTCAATGCTTCAACATCTTGCTCTTTAAGTTCATGATATTTCAAGGCGCGAACCGTAGCTACTAAAACAACAGCCTTTGGTGATAATCCGGCACTTTGGCATTTAATATCAAGGAACTTCTCAGCGCCCAAATCACAGCCAAATCCAGCCTCTGTAACGACATAATCCGATAATGTAAGTCCCATCCGCGTAGCAATAACGGAATTAGTTCCTTGTGCGATATTGGCAAAAGGGCCCCCATGAATAATTGCCGGAGTGCCTTCGATTGTTTGTACAAGATTAGGTTTGATCGCATCTTTTAACAGTGCAGTCATCGCACCTTGGGCATTGAGGTCTCTGGCGTAAATTGGTTTTCTATCAAAAGTAAAACCAACGAATATATTACCCAAGCGCTTTTTTAAATCGATTAAGTTATCAGAAAGACAAAGAATGGCCATGATCTCAGAAGCTGCAGTTATATCAAAGCCACTTTCCCGTGGGATTCCTGAACCTGTACCTCCAAGGCCTACAATGATGTTTCGTAGAGAGCGGTCGTTCATGTCCATTACCCGTTTCCACAGCACAGTGCGCGCATCAATACCCAAGCTGCGAGTTTTGCTTTGCAGGTTGTTATCGATCAAAGCAGCTAACAAGTTATT
>CBDUIU010000316.1:0-5499 GCA_965367335.1 uncultured Saprospiraceae bacterium | reverse complement strand
CGCGGCTCCAGTTCTTACTACCGCTTCTTCTCAAACGAGAAGAATCCGGAAGGACTGGTATCCCCGCCTAGCGTTACTCGCGCTATTCCGCAAGGAAACACGGGGGGTAGGCAGATAGATCTCGTTAGTGATGACGAGGCTAGATAAATGATAGAGATCTCGCGTTTATCGCGGGAGTACAGAATCCGGCTTATTCGTTTGCAGTGGTTTTTTCTTTTCCTTTTTTACTTACTTCTGTAGATGCAAAATTTTATACGCTTTTTTGTCTGGGCCATTCTCTTCTTTATGTGTATTCATTTGCAAGCTCAACCTGGATGTACCGATCCGCAAGCTATTAATTACGATGATGCTGCGCAGGAAAATGACGGATCTTGCATGTACGCCAATACCAACTATCAACTCCAACATATTGCTAACTTACCTCCAGCATTGCAGGAAACTTCTGGGTTAGCTTATGATAAAAAAAAATTGCTGACGATTAATGATGCCGGTAATACTGCTGAACTGTTCCACTTTGATACCCTGGATGGCTCCGTTATCCAATCCTGGCATATCCGCGAAAAGCTAAATACAGACTGGGAAGACCTTGCCCAGGACGAGCAATTTCTCTACATCGGAGACTTTGGGAATAACAATGGAAACCGGCAAGATCTCCGTATTCTAAGGATTGACAAAACCCAGTTGATTGAAGATACGCTGAATGTAGATACCATTCATTTTCATTTTTCCGATCAAACCGATTTCACACCAAACAGTAATAATAATAATTTTGATTGTGAAGCTTTTTTTGCGCTTGGGGATAGCCTCTATCTGTTTTCAAAAAACTGGGTCGATCGTAAAACTCGCCAATATGTGCTCCCTGCAATTCCAGGTGAACAAACTGCTGAGTTGAGAGACTCTTTTGATGTAAATGGCTTAATTACGGGTGCAGCCATTGATGACGATGGAGTAGTGGCGTTGCTAGGCTATACAGAAATTTCTACTTTTTTATGGTTATTATTTGATTACCAAAACACCCGTTTTTTTAGTGGGAATAAACGGCCGATAAATTTGGGAACACCTTTGTCTAATAGCCAAACAGAGGGTATTATTTTTAACAGGGAAGGAGAGGGGTTTATTAGTGCAGAAGCACTTTCCGTACTAGGGTTAAATTTGCCTCAGCGTTTCTTTCGCTTCACAACCCGGCAATGGACAGATCTTCAAGTCAACAGTGTGGACATAGTCAAACAGCTACAACTAACTGTTTACCCCAATCCTTTTTTAGAAAAGATAAACCTGGAGATTCAGGGGCAGGAGGAAATCACAGCAACAGTTTTACTGTATGATTCTCTTGGGAATTTAGTTAAAAATATAAATTGGAATGGGGCAAAAACGGAAATAACGACTACAGACCTGAATTCAGGAATTTATTGGCTATTGATTAAAAATGAGAAGGGCTTGTTTAGACAAAAGTTGGTGAAACAATGACCTCACATAGTAGAACGGATATTCGAAGGCTTTTTAGGCAAGGCTAATAGTCGATCTTTAACTTCCGAGTGCATAATCATCCATAAGGGTAAAAAGGGCAGATACAGGCGATATTCATTTAAGCGGCCCATAATAAACACAAGTCCCAGGTAACCTAATAGCAACCAATAAAAAAGAGGAATGAGTTGGTAAGTTTTTACAACGTAGCGATATAATTCTTTATAAAAAAGAAGTATTAACGCGGCAATTAGCCAGGTAGCTGGGTTCATTGCCAGATAGTACCCACTGAGGTTGTCCCAAACCATAATGGGCGTAGTATAGTAGGTGGCAGATTTAAATATATGGAACTGCAATAAATACTGTACTGCAAAAGGTAGACTAACCAAGAGTAATCGTTGAGGCCAATTCGGAATAAAGGTAAAAGCAAAAAATATAGCATAAATAGCCGCAATGTCACTCCTACTGAATGCTAAAGTAACGATGAAAAAAAGATGTGAAACAAAGGTAGATATACCTGTCTTTTGTTCTGTCTTTTGCCCATTCCACCAGACACAATAAAACGTACAAATAAGCAGCAAGCCAAGGGTGTCAGGGCGCCAACCTGTGTACAAAGTATAAATAAAGACGATGGCAAATATTAAGTTAAAAAGATAGCCTTTACGCTCGGAAAATGTGGTTAACAAACGGAAGAAGCCTTCGAAAATTAAAAACCCACAAATAAAGTTGAAAACCAATAGGACATGATGAAAGGTCACTTCGGGACGAATAAATTGCAAGGTGGAACGCAATCCTTTGATCGCAAGTAGAGGTAAGATGCGATATTGGTCTGGTGCGTTGCCCTGGAAATTGAAAATCTGCTCATAAAAGTGTTGCTTTGCTTCGGTTTCCAGGTTTGGAATAAAAAACTTGTTAGCGGCATTTGCTAAAAAAATAGCAAGTAGCAAATGGAAACTTAGTCTTTTAAGTAAAAAGTGAGTAGATACTTTGGTCATGTCAGGGCATAATAGGGATCAAAGATTTATTCCCCATTCTTATTTTATTGATCGACTTGAGACAATCAAATGCTGGAAATAGTTTGAAGGTATTGTCTCTGGTAAGATAGCAAATGTCCGGAAAACTAAAAAAGCACGATTGAATGACATCAATCGTGCTTTTTTATAGATAAAATCTATAATGATCTATGAATCCTCATTGTCGCCAAAGGCAGCAAAATCAAATAATAAAGAAAAGCGTAAAGTGTTATCTAAAGGATTACGCTCTTGCGAGGTAGGAACAAGATAAGAAAAGTTCAATCCGAAGATATTATATTTCAACCCTAAACCAACCGTAAAGAACTTCCGGTTTCCTTTTGTTAAGTGTTCATGGTAGTAACCTGCTCTCACGGCAAATTGTTGATCATACCAGTATTCAACGCCAAAGGACCACATCAATTCGCGTAGCTCTTCATTAAATCCACCTGGCGCATCACCAAAGGAACTCAACAAACCGCCAAACATCGACTCTTCTTTATAGTCGGGAGTACCGTTGCCATCGGTATCACAATTATCTCCGGTACAAGGCGTAGGCACCAACAGCTTGTTAATATCCATTGCAATGGTAAAAGCGTTAAACTCATCAAACTGCATATTCCAGGCGGCACCTAGGCCAAGGTTAGCTGGGATGAAGTCTTTATTGATGGATTTAGTGTAGGAGATCTTGGTACCCAGGTTAGTCAGTGCCAGGCCTACCGTTAAATCCGTTTTATTACCAGACAACTCAAGCGGTGTTTTGTAGGTCATTGAAATATCAGCAGCTCCGGCAACGCCAGCTTCGATATCAACAGAACCGACCGACTGACCGGCAGCAAGATTGGAATAGATGAACTTAGGCGTAATCCCTACGGCAAAGTTATCTGTCAATTTACGGGTATAAGCTAAGGCTACCTCAAATTCGTTTGGATTACCGGTACCTAAAGGCTGCCCGTTTTCATCAGTAAAATTAATATCTCCCAAGGAAAAATAACGCAGCGAAAAACCGACTGTTTGTAAATCATCTATCTTTTTATAGCCACCAAGGTATGCCATATACACATCTTGAATACCCAATGCTCGGAGCCAAGGTGTATAAGTAACAGACAGACCTAAGTCATTTTCTGCAAAAGCTAGTTTCGAGGCATTAAAATGTAGAGAATTGGCATCAGGAGAAATCGCTACACCTGCATCTCCCATCGCTCCGGAACGGGCGTCTGGAACAATTCGGAGGAAGGGCACACCAGTGATAATGGAATTGACACATTTTTGACCGGTTAGCCGGTCAATACCACTTTCATCACATCGGGATGTTCCCTGCGCCTGGCTATCAACCGCAAAGCCAAATAATAACGCAATTACAATTAACTTACTGGATAGGTTCTTCATGATGGAATCTCAAAGTATTATATAATAGTTCTGCAAAAAAAGGGCAGCGCGACGGCTGCCTCATTTAATAGACGCAAAAGTCTTTAATTTATTTTAGAATAACCAATTTTTCAAAGTCACTTTCAACAGATTTCACCTCTAGGGCACTTTCCTCAGCAGATTTCACCTTTACTTTATACAAATAGACGCCTTTTCCTAATCTATCTCCATATTCATCTCTTCCATCCCAGGAAATATCTGCAACGCGATTTCCAGTTGCAAAACGTTGGGCTTCAATCGTTTTTACGATTCTGCCGGAAATAGTAAAAATTTGAACTTGAATGTCCAAAGTTCTACCGCTTAGGTTATGTCCGAATTGAAATTTTGTGTTGGTAGTAAAAGGATTTGGATAATTGAGTACCAAGTCTAATGCCGCTTTGGCAGAATTGGCTACGATAAATTCTGTGTAGCCCTCCGCAGAGTTGTTTGCAATGTCCCACGCTTTAACTTTGATCGTATGTCGACCTTCTTCTAAATCAAACAATGGGAATCGTACTTTGCCTGCGGTATAGTTGTCCAATTCTGATTCGTAGAAATCATTTAGGACGTAAGTACTCTGGGTGTTTTCATCCAATACCCCTGTTAGGTCATGTCCGATGCTGTTACCTGCAACATTGATACCATTATCATCTGAGAGTTTGACAAAGAGTGTAGGGTCTTCATCAGTAATCCCACCAAAGGCAAAGTTCTCATCATCCATAAAAACTTCTACCAATGGAGGTTGGTCATCCTTGGCCGCATTGGGGTCCGCACCCCCAATGATAATACCCTCGTAAAAACCATTAGCATCCCGGCCCTGGTTATCATTGGCATAATAGCTTATTTTACCGTTGCCAAAATTGTAATTAATATCTTTGGGTACGACAAAAGTAAAACTAAATTGTCCATTTACTACACTCGCAGCACCTTTGAAGATGATGTTCTTTTGTAATTTAAATGTCTTTGGTAAACTTCCCCGGACTCCCACGTCCTGGACTAAGGTATTGATGTTGATATATTTATCATATATAGTCGGGAAAACCGTCCCGTTGAAATCTGTCATCACCTGACCGCTACCGTTGGTCACAACACCCTCCACCGTTACTTTTTCCAGAGCACTTAAGGTATCCGTAAAACCAGATGTGATCACTTTTCCATTAATCTTGGTAGTGGACACATCATAGGTGGGAATTGCTAAAAACATAGCAGGGTCCGCAATGGTAAAAAACTTACGGGAGTTATTTCCTCGGTTAGCTGCATTTTTTGCCCGTCGCATAATTTCTCCAACTGCAATCGGATTCTGCGAGTTTTGACCTAGGATTTCATTAAAAACGGCCTCAGTCAATGCTGCATTTGAAGAAGCATAAACAGCCCGTACCGTTGTTAACAATCCAATGGCTCCACCATTAGGTTTTAATAAACATTGTTCGCCTGCCGTGACCTGACCTGGATCATCAAATCCGGTAAAGGAGCAAGTTGCGGTAATGAACAAGGGTAACTGGTTCTCGTTTCGCCAGCTATCAATGTCTTCTGGGTGTAAGACGCGTTCTTGAGCCCAGCCCTTAGGTCCGCCATGACCTAAGTAGTTGACGATCAGCGTACCTCGAAAAATATCTCG
>CBDUIU010000315.1:0-5505 GCA_965367335.1 uncultured Saprospiraceae bacterium | reverse complement strand
TTTCAGGCAAAGAACCGCCCTTCTTTTGATCCCATGATCCTGCATACCTCTTCCCTGGAAAAGATGCTTCCGCTGGTAAAGGAAGTACCGGCGAAACTCCAATTACTTGCCGATGCCTTTATGCCGGGGCCCTTAAGTTTGTTACTGGAAAAAACTGATTTGATCCCGGACATCGTCACGGCCGGATCGGAAAAGGTAGCCATCCGAATCCCTAAGCATCCCCTGACTTTGAAGTTGCTGTCTGCCTTGGACTTCCCCCTGGCCGCTCCCAGTGCCAACCCTTTTGGTTATATCAGTCCGACAACGGCGCAGCACGTAGAGGATCAGTTGGGAGATCTTATTCCCTACATTCTGGATGGCGGTCCTTGCCAGGTAGGACTGGAAAGCACCATCGTGGAGATGACCGCGAAAGGTGTAAAAGTGCTAAGAGTTGGTGGTGTACCCGTAGAGGCAATAGAACAGGTGGTTGGACCGGTGATCCTTCAGAAACAGAGCAGCAGTAATCCCAAAGCACCAGGGATGCTGTCCAGCCATTATGCGCCAAAAGTAAATTTAGTGTTAGAAAATATAGTGCAAACAAAAAAACAATATATGCCCGAAAAAACAGGTGTTTTGGCATTTCAAAAAAAGCATCCTGATATACCGGAAGCCAATCAATTGGTATTGAGTGAAAAAGGCGACTTAATGGAAGCCGCGCAAAACCTGTTTGCCCACATGCGACAACTCGATCAAATGGAGCTGGATATTATTGTAGCGGAGCAGGTCCCGGAAGAGGGCTTGGGCAGAGCGATCAATGATAAGTTGCGGCGGGCGAGTTTTAGGGGGTGAGGTGTGGGTTGTGGGTTGTGGGTTGCGAGTTGTGGGTTGTGGGTTGTGGGTTGCGCTTAGGACGTGTAGAGGTTGTGGGTTGTGAGTTGTGGGTTGCGCTTGGAGCGTGTAGAAGTTGTGGGTTTTGGGTTGTGGGTTGTGGGTTGCGCTTTTGACGTGTAGAGGTTGTGGGTTGTGAGTTGTGGGTTGCGCTTGGGGCGTGTAGAAGTTATGGGGTTTAGGAGTTTGCATGGTTTATACGAACCAAGTGATAAACCTCCGAATCCGCTTTAGCGGAGAGATAAACCAAACCGCTATAGGCGGCATAAACTTATAAACCAAACTCTAGGGTTGATAAGTAAATAGATAAAACTCCAACATTTCCTATATTTGTCTAACCACAACAAACCAACTGACATGACAGATTTAGAGAAAAGTATGCTTGATACCTTTTATCGTTTCTGGTATACCTGGGCTGAACGTAAAAATGGCGCACAAACCATTCAGGATATTGCCCCATACTTTGCCTCTAATATTTCAGCCCTGGGAACGGGCGATCATGAAAAAGGAAGAGACTACGATGGGGTCATTCAAAATTTTACAGATGACTTTAAGGACTTTGACATGCCTATCTCCATCAACTTCACATATGTCAGACCGATCATTTTATCTCCTACATCAGGGTTGGTGGAAGCAGAGTCAATATTGCAGCTAGAATCAGGAGGAGAAATCCTCACTTTCTATGTCCGGTTTACGAGTGTATTTCTTAAAAAAGAAAGTAGCTGGATCATGATACACAACCATTGTTCATTTCCAGCTAGTGAACAAGATGAGGGGCAGGCTTATCCCATTGACGCCTTAAAGGCTAAGGCCAATCGATTGGAAAAACAAGTAAAGGAACGCACCCAGGAATTAGCCGAACAAAAAGAAAAAACGGAGAACCTGTTGTTTAGTATTTTACCAAAAACCATTGCCCAGGAGCTGATCACAACGGGCTCCAGTACACCGGCCCGACACGAAAATGTCAGCGTTTTGTTTTCTGATTTTAAGGAGTTCACAAAAATTGCATCGAAAATCAACCCGCGAGTCTTAGTAGAAGAATTGAATGAGATCTTTTATGCATTTGACAACATTATGCGAACATTTGAGGTAGAGAAAATTAAAACAGTGGGTGATGCATACATGGCGGTCTGTGGTTTACCGGAACCGGATGAAGACCACGCACAAAAATGTATCAATGCCGCACGTAATATGCTGGAGTTTCTGGAAAACAGAAATCGTAAAAAGTCCATCCAGTGGCAGATGCGTGTTGGGATTCACTCGGGTCCTGTTGTCGCCGGAGTAGTAGGCAATCAAAAATTCACCTATGACCTTTGGGGGGAAACCGTCAACATTGCCAGCCGTCTGGAGAATCAGAGTGAAGCTGGTCGCATTAATATCTCCAATGAAACTTACGATTTGGTAAAACAGCAAATGACATGCTCATACCGGGGCAAAGTAATGGTGAAAGGGAATATAGAGATTGATATGTATTATGTTGATTGAGGGGAGTGGGGTGTTGTGGGTTGCGGGTTGCCTTCTTACGTGTAGAAGTTTATGGGTTGCCCTTAGGACGTGTAGAAGTTATGGGTTGTGGGTTACCCTTAGGACGTATAGAAGTTATGGGTGTAGGAGTTTATATGGTTTATACTAACCAAGTGATAAACCTCCGAATCCGCTTTAGCGGAGAGATAAACCAAACCGCTGAAGGCGGCATAAACTTATAAACTGGTTTATGGCTTAGGAGTTTACATGGTTTATACTAACCAAGTGATAAACCCCAAATCCGCTTTAGCGGAGAGATAAACCAATCCGCTGAAGACGGAGATAAACTTTTATAAACCAGACTCACTTCTTCTTCCGCTTCGAAGCATACTTCACCGTTTCATCCAGGACCAGGGCCTCGGTCAGTACTTCAAACAATGTATCTTCGGGGATATCTTTAAGTGAGTAGAAAGTGACACCGTAGACTTGCTTTCGCCCCTTGGATGCTAACAATCCCTGTTCATTGGAAAGTTCGTTGCCTCGGGTAAAGGCTAACTCAACGCCACCATCTTTAGTAGGATTCAGGTAGCAGAACCAACTTTTCCGATAATAAAACGGGATTTTGTAACGAATCTTCGCCGTCACTTCGGGTAAGGAAGAGATGCGCTCGTGGAGGTATTCCAGGATGGCGCGCTGAGGGTTATCGTGTTGGTAGATGAATGTAAGTATCTTATCCATAGAGACAAAATTAATCTATAATAACTCACTCTCCTAGTCCACCTTTTAGTTCAAATTCTCCCTTCAATCCTTCTGCTGAACTGCCACCCACCATCACATCAAACCAGCCTGGCTCTACTACGAAGGTGCCTTCGTTATTATAAAAGCCCAACTCTTCTTTGGACAAGGTGAACTCAACCGTTTTATGGGCACCTGGCTCCAAGACAAATTTTTCAAAACCTTTAAGTTCTTTTACCGGCCGAGCTACGGTGGCCACCCGATCCCTGATATACAATTGTGCGACTTCTTCGCCGGCCACTGCTCCGGTATTTTTAACGTCTACCCTGACTTTCACCTCCTGGGCATTCCCGACATCAATCCTTAAATTTTCATAGGCAAAGCTGGTATAGCTCAATCCGTACCCAAAGGGAAATAAGGGTGCATTAGACTCATCCGAATAATGCGACCAGAACACCGTAGGTTGACTTCCCGGACGACCCGTGTTATAATGATTGTAATAAATCGGCACCTGACCGACACTTCTAGGAAAGGTCATTGGTAATTTTCCGCTGGGGTTGTAATCACCAAAAAGAACTTGGGCAATGGCATTACCCGTCTGGGTACCCAACTGCCAACCTTCGAGAATAGCCGGAATATTTCCCGCGGCCCAGGTAATTGCTAAAGGCCGGCCATTCATCAATACCAATACAACATTTTTATTAACCTTATAGACTTCCTCCAATAGCTCCTGCTGTAAGCCTGGCAAACCCAGCCGAGTCCGACTACGCCCTTCTCCACTCTGGAAGCCATGTTCTCCCAATACCATGACCACGACATCTGATTCCTTAGCCAGCGCAACCGCTTCGTTCATACCATTCCGGTCAGTTTCATTGACTTTGATCTCTTCTGTAAAAGCTGTTTTACCCACAAAAACTTCGGGCCCTTTTTCATATTTAATACCTGAAGCCACTGCCTGTAATCCTTCCAATACAGAAACTGCCGTATTGTCATCAGACCCAATCCGCCAGCTACCAAGCGGGCTGTTTTTATCAGCAGCTAAAGCACCGATCAGTGCAATTTTTTGCCCGGATTTCTGCAACGGAAGTAATTTGTTTTCATTTTTCAATAAGACGATTGACTTCTTCGCTATGTCCAGCACCCCAGCCATATGATCTTCGTGATAGATCATCTCCTTCTCTCTTTCTTCATTACAATACTTATAGGGATCATCAAAAAGCCCCAGCTGGAATTTCACCCTAAGAATACGGCCGGCTGCTTCATCGATAACGGATTCTTTCACCTTCCCCCTTTCTACTAAACCCTTTAGATGTCTGACATAGGCATAAGACTCCATGTCCATGTCCGAACCACTATTAGCCGCAAGTTCAGCTACGTGTTCCAGGTCACGGGCAAAGCCATGAGCAATCATCTCCATACCAGAGCTCCAATCCGAAATAATAAAACCTTTAAAGCCCCATTTTTCTTTTAATATTTCCCTTTGCAGAAAGGCATTACCGGTAGCTGGAATACCATTAAGAATATTAAAGCTGTTCATCACGGTACAAACGCCCTCATCAACAGCTGCTTTAAATGGAGGAAATACGATATTATATAAGGTTGACGTTCCAATATCAACTGTATTGTACTCTCTTCCTGCTTCGGAAAAACCGTAGCCCGCGAAATGTTTGGCACAAGCCGCGATTGTATTGTTTGCACTTAAATCATCTCCTTGAAAACCCCTCACCCTGGCTCTCCCAATCATACTACCCAGGTAAGGATCTTCTCCGGCACCTTCCATAACCCGCCCCCAACGAGCATCCCGGTAAATATCTACCATCGGAGCAAAAGTCCAGTTGATCCCACGGGCCGAAGCCTCGATCGCTGCAATTCTGGCTGATTGTTTAATAGCCTCCAAATCCCAGCTAGCAGACTCTCCCAGAGGGATCGGGCTTAACGTCTTATGCCCGTGAATGACATCCAAACCAAAGATCAGGGGAATACCCAAGCGGGTTTCTTCCACTGCAATTTTTTGCATCGCGCGCACCTGCTCAGCTCCAGACACATTAAGCATGGACCCTACCAGGCCTTTTTTAATATGGTTATATTTTTCTTTGGTCACGTCTCCTTTAGGTACCGGTCCGGTAGCATCCCAGAAACCGGTATACTGGTTCATCTGCCCAATCTTTTCTTCAAGCGTCATTCTGGCAAGTAATTCGGCAACTTTCTGATCAATGCCATCAGGTGGGTTATTACTGGTTTCCGCAAATTGGTCAGAAGAATTGGTACTGGCAGACATAATGTTTAAAATTAGGAAGATAAATAAGAAGCTCCTAAGCATAATAAGCAATTTACATTAAAAGGATAAACTTAATACTTTTTTTACACTAAGTAAGCTTCTGAAGTAGAAAATTATACTTTCAAAAGTTATAATTGTCGTAAAAAAACTACTCCTGAGAC
>CBDUIU010000314.1:0-5514 GCA_965367335.1 uncultured Saprospiraceae bacterium | reverse complement strand
AAAGTATAAACACTTGATCGAGGGTGTAGCACAAGCAGATTCTTTTAGCTTTAATCCACATAAGATGATGGGCACCCCTTTGACCTGTTCCATTATTGTTGTCAAAGACAAAGCACACTTGTACCATTCCTTTGCCAACGATGCCAATTACCTTTACCAAACGGATCATGATGATTATAACCTGGGCAAAACTTCTTTGCAATGTGGCAGGAGAAATGATGCTTTGAAATTTTGGACGCTCTGGAAGAGTGTCGGCACCAAAGGCCTGGAACAGATTGTCGACCATCAATTTGAGCTAGCTGATACGGCCCGTAACTATATCCGACAACATTCAGATTACAAATTATACAGCTTTGATGAGTCTATCGGAATTTGTTTTAATTACAAAGATATTCCGGCGAAAGAAATTTGTACCCTACTGTACGAAAAATCTAAACTGATGGTAGGTTATGGCAGCTTTGACAAGGTGGAATTCATTCGATTGGTTACCATCAATGCCGGGAATGAGCATGAAGACATCCTGAATTTCTTTAAAGCCCTGGAAGAATTTGTGGCGGAGAACGAGACGGCGTTTCAGGATAAAAGATTAAAACTTAAAAAGTCCAATAGAGATTACTAAACCCTGTCCCGGAAGACGAACATCCGGGTTACAAATATGCGCAATACTTGTACTTGCACCTGAATCCCCTATCTTTGCATTTCATTCAAACCCAATCTTCATGAAATCCAACCTATTGCTGCTGTTTGCATTATTGCTTTTTGCTTGCGAACCTTCTAATGACCAGAAGAGGATCTCGACCGTCCCCACGGTTATCTCCAGTTATTCTCCGGAAAAAAGAACCGAGCTACTCGACCACCTTGCTGAGAACAGCCCTAACTGGCAAATCATTCCGCCTCAATTTTGGTTACCCACAGCCTATATCAATGAGTATAATGGCAGGCAAGACAGCACTGCTAAAATCTCTTATGATGAGAATACCCTCGCCTTTGGTGATTTTAATGGCGATCAAAAAGAAGATGCTATTGCCTTTCTCATTAATCGAAAGGCAGAAGTTTGGCTGATGGCTATGTTTGGAAAAGAAGAAGGGTATGACCTGGAGCCCATTTTCCCTCAACACGAAGGCATTTATCAGAAATGCTGCCTGGGAATCGGACTTAGAACCGTCTCTCCCGGTGCGTATACCGACAAAAAGTCTGGCCAGGAATTCCAGGTTAAGCAGCAAGCAATTGAATATACCGTATACGACAAAATTAGCTTCCTTACCTTTTTGGACAATGGCAAATTCAACACGATTCAGTTGACGGATCTGGAGAATTAAAAGTTTTGACGAGGAGCAAAGGTCATCCCTTTGTAGTGATCAAAATCAATTGGGTTGGCTTTCGCCCTGGTTACTTTTACTATCTTTTACGTACCGTTCTTTAAAACCTGATTATGACCAAGCCCGACCTTAAAATAGTAAGCCCAGAAGCTGCTGTTGCCATTATCAAATCCAATGACCGCGTATATTTCCAAGGTGCGGCCATGACGCCTAATTTGCTGATTGACAGCTTAGTAGATCGCCATCAGGAATTAGAGAACATTGATATCGTACAGATTCATACCGACGGACGGGCACGTTACGTTGAGGAACCTTACAACAAGGCATTTCACGTCACGAGTTGTTTTATCGGCAGTAACATCCGGAAAAGTGCCAATGGTAAAAATGCGGATTATATTCCGATTTTCCTCAGTGATATTCACCTGCTCTTCCGTAGAAATATCCTCCCATTGGATGCCGCCTTTATTCAGGTATCGCCTCCCGACAAGCATGGATACTGCTCGCTTGGTGTTTCTGTAGACATTACCATACCAGCACTTGAAACGGCTAAAATTGTTATTGCTCAAATTAATCCGCAGGTACCTCGTACACATGGAGACGGTATCATCCACATTAGTCAAATCGATTATGCCGTGGAAGTTGATACGCCAATTCACCGCGCGATCGCTACTACACCCAGCGAGATTGAAAACAAGATCGGACGAAATATCGCCGGCTTGATCGAGGATGGGGCAACTCTGCAGATGGGCATAGGGAATATCCCAAATGCAGTCTTGCATAATTTAGGAAACCATAAAAACCTGGGTATTCATACAGAGATGTTTTCCGATGGTATTTTACCCCTGGTTAAATCCGGGGTAATCAATGGCGCTCAGAAAAATATCAAGCCGGGAATTATTGTCACCTGCTTTGCGGTGGGCACCCAGGAACTCTATGATTTTCTGGATGATAATCCGGTCGTCCATTTTAAAGAAGCTGCTTATACCAATGACACCCACCGTATCCGCCGAAATACAAAAATGACTGCTATTAACAGTGCGGTGGAAATCGATATTACCGGACAGGTGTGCGCAGACACCATCGGTGCTTATCAGTACTCTGGCGTTGGTGGGCAAATGGATTTTATCAGAGGAGCAGCCTTGGCTAAAGATGGTAAAGCTATAATTGCTATGCCTTCTGTCACTAAAAATGGCGTCTCTAAAATTACGCCTCATCTACAGCAAGGGGCAGGGGTAACGACGACACGTGCCCATGTTCACTATATTGCCACAGAATACGGCGTGGTTAATCTTTTCGGGAAATCTTTAAAACAAAGGGCCAAAGCGATGATCTCCATTGCTCATCCGGATCACCGGGCGATGTTAGAGGAGGCTTCTTATTTGCGGTTTGG
This sequence comes from uncultured Saprospiraceae bacterium, assembly GCA_965367335.1. GTDB lineage: Bacteria > Bacteroidota > Bacteroidia > Chitinophagales > Saprospiraceae > CBDUIU01. Next base: position 2,805 of record CBDUIU010000314.1, on the reverse strand, counting down.
CGTGTTGGTGTGAACAAGGGTGTCTGATCGTTAACAAAAGGCTGACCTGGAGTCCAGACATTGCCAAAGAAAAAAATAGCCACTGGCATCGAACACCAGTCGAGGAGATATGTTCTATCAAAAAGATAGTTAATTATGCTCATATCAAATATCCTAACCATTATCCTTACGCTGGTCATCATTATTCCGGTTGCTTTTGTTTTGATACAAAAAGAGGAGGAAAAGCCTGTCAACGATCCGAGACGCTCCTTGACACCGAATGACACTAATTATAATATTGGAGAAACTATTCCTCTCGAAGTGATACAAAAGGCGAGTAAGCGAGAAATTATGGAAATCATTGATAAAGCAGAACGAGGACATATAAGTTCACTAACCCGGAAAGATTTTTACCACTTGAAGGAGAGATTGGAATCTACAAAATAAGTCTATCTCTTTTTTAAGTGCGGAAATGAATGTAAGTAAAACATGAACTATTTGCGCACTCTTTTTTTCCTTCTCATCTTACCAGTCATGCCGCTAGCTCAGGATTTATCCGTGCATCAATGGGAAAATCGCGTTTTGCTGATCCTTAGTGAATCTTCTTCCGACATCCCAATTAATAGCGGAAGTCAACACTCCCTTTTCCAAGCCCAACTCGATACTCTTCAACAATACAGCTCCGGATTAAGAGAGCGGAAATTACTTATCTATCAGGTAATGCCTTCTAAATTTCGTTCCGCCGATAAAGGCTGGCAATCATCAAGCATGCTCTACCAAAAATATAAACAAACTAATGCCCCATTCGAAGTAGTCCTGATTGGTTTAGACGGTAGTGTAAAACTAAGACAAACAAAGATATTGAGTAGTGCGGAGCTTTTTGCTGTCATTGATGGCATGCCGATGCGACGGGCAGAATTACAGCGCCAAAAGAACTAGTTTTCGCAATCTTATTGTTTTTTCGTACTTTGAAGACCTAAAAACAATATCCATGGCTTGCAAAAATCTCCTTGAAAACAAACTGTACTGGATTATGTTTGTATCGCTGACTGCCCTCCTAATCGGTTTAACAAGCATCTATATACAAGCCTGGAACCTAGATCACAATATAGGATGGGGCGGGGATATCACCACAATTATTTGGCATTCCTTATTGGTCGGATCAATTGGCCTTCAAGCGATTGGATACAGTGTGAATTATTCTACCAATCGAAAAACTCTCATCTCTCTTTCTCTATTACATTTAGTTGCTGTAATATTATTTGTAATTAGCTTTTTACTTGAATCAGATTTAGCTTTACTTTTCACCTTTCTCTCTTGGATTTTATTCTTTGCAAATATGATTCGAAGCAGAAAAAGAAGTCTTAAAACTTAATACTATGTGGGAAAAAAACCTGGTTATTTACGACCAACTCATCGCCAGTAATCCCAATTTTAAAAGAAAAGGTAAAACCATGCCGTACACTTCCGCCAATGGTTATATGTTTTCACAGCTGAACAAAGCTGGAGAAATTGGAATTCGTTTGCCCCCTGAGCAAGGAAAAAAGTTCATAGAAGAGTACCAAAGCGGTCCTTTTTATAGCTACGGCGCTAAGATGAAGGATTATGTTCTGGTTCCCGTTACCTTATTAGAAAACAAGGACTTGATCTCTACTTTATTGCAAGCAGGTTTTGAATATGTAATGTCATTGCCACCGAAAAAAGGAAAAAGCAATTCATCAACTTAACGATAAAGCAACAAGCCCTCGATGTTCCCACACCGAAGGCTTGTTTTATTTATAAACTTAACAAAGCAGTCCCCTCTCTCCCCTCTGCCCCCTGCTCTCTTACTGCTTCACGACCCGCTGTGTCGTTGTCTCCTCTTCTGTCGTAATACTTACCATGTAAACACCAGCAGGAAGATGGGTTAAATCTAACTGCTCACTGCCGGTACTCACTGCTTTGCGCATTAAGACCCTTCCGTCAATTGCATGCAAGCTAATTTCCTTCATCAAATCATCTGACTGGATATTAAGGAGATCCGTTGTTGGATTTGGTGTGATAACTAAGCCTTCGTCATTCAACGGTGGAAGTGCCGTAACTAAAGTAGGTAAGGCCTTAATAGAATTGGTTGAAGACAGCATGGCACTACCTCCAGGCAGGTTACCGACTAAGCTCACTTCATCAATATAAATATGGTCGGCATTGGCACTGGCATCACATTGGAAGCGGAACTGCGCGTTAGATGATAAGTTATAACTTGCATCATCCAAAATCACAGTTGCCGTGTAAAATGAGTTATTTTGGAAACTGGTTCCACTGGCATAAGAAGCTATGGTTTGCCAACCGCTGCCGTCATTATAACGCACCCAGAAGTCTTCACCGTTTTCCATACTATAAGCATAAAAATAGAAAGTTAACTCCACAGAATTATAACTACTCAGGTTATAGCCGGAAGAAGTCATAGCTGATGCTGTACCGCTGTTATCCCGAATGCGGATGGAATAATCTCCTTCCCAGCTCCGAGAACCTCTATAACGATAGCAGTCACTTCCGCCATCCTGCCAGCCATCCCAGCCTGATTCAAAGTAATGGGCAAATACGGTTTCCGAACCACCACCGCCAACAGGATCTAAGGTAGTGAAATTCGTAGATGTCGTGTTAGATTCATTACCCGCTGCATCGTAAGCAGAAACAGCAACGGTATAGGTTGTACTAGGAGAAAGGCTGGATAAGGAGTACGTCGTACCACTGGTAGATCCATCTAAGCTACCATCAACATATACATTATAACCATCCACCCCAACATTATCTGAAGAGGCATTCCAGGAAACACTGGCCGTAGTT
>CBDUIU010000313.1:0-5514 GCA_965367335.1 uncultured Saprospiraceae bacterium | reverse complement strand
GATTCTGCCCCCCTATACCTTTCACAGAACCTCCGATTTAGGACGAAAATTGAAGATTCAGATTAACTAAGAAATAAATAAAGTAGCTGCTCCTAACAATGTACTAGCGAAAACACTTCCATAGTAGCCGATGCACAACAGCACTAATGACCTGATAACAAAATGATTACACATAAAATCACTAAGGCATATAAAACTAAATACCTAAATCCTATTGAGTTAGAGAAAGGAGATGAAGTAATATTAGGCAAAGAAGAGAAATGAAAGGGATGGATTTGGGCTGAAAACAGTACCAATAAAGGCTGGATCCCAATTCAAATCGTTGAATTTAAAGACCACAACAAAAAAGGTATAATAAAAGAAAAATATAGTGCAAAAGAGTTAAATGTTAGGGCTGGAGATTTAATCGTAAAGATAAAATCTTTGAATGGTTGGACTTGGTCAAAAAATATTGAGAATAATGAGGAAGGTTGGATCCCCGATGAAATAATTGAATAGAGTATCAAACTCGCCCCGTTCGTACCAACTCTCCAAAGTGGTGTATTCCAAATTTTTAACTACATACTAAAACACTGATTATCAATAATCTAGATATAAGTCATTAGTATTTTACTTAAAATATATTGGAACTATTGATTGAATCGAATTGTTTGAGTAAATTAGAGTAAAACAATTAAGAACAATGAAATCAATATCAATAGATACATCAAGTGATCGATTCATTATAAGTATTGATAAGAATCTGATTAATAAAGACTTATTGCTACAATTTGTCGATAATTTAAGGATAGAGTTTATTGCTCAAAAGGTAGATTTGGATGAGGAAATTGAACTATTAGGAGAAGAAATAAAGGAAAATTGGTGGAAAGAGAATAAGGATCGATTTATTCCAAAAGATGAGCAATGAAGAAAATTATAATTGATTCGAATATTATATTTTCAGCCTTAAAGGGAACAGAATCAAGAACTAGGAACAAGATTTTAAATAGCGATAATCAATATTTTACACCTAATTTTCTGATCGTTGAAATATTCAAGTATAAAGACTTGATACTAAAAAAGTCAAATGCATCCGAAGAAGAAACGCTCAATTTCTTATCAAGAATTTTAAATCGGATAACGTTTGTCAATGAAGAAAACATTTCGACAGTAAATTTTATTACAGCCTTTCGGCTTTGTAAAGATATAGATGAAAAAGATACCCCATTTATAGCTTTATCATTAGAACTAGGATATAGTATATGGACTAGAGATAAAGAATTAAAGAATGGCTTGAAAGCAAAAGGTTTTGATAAATTTTACGATGAATCTGAATAATTAAAACAACTACCCCGCTCACGCCACCTCTCCTGAGATGTATGCTACTTCCATTTCTTTTTCTATTTTTATAGAAAAACATCAACTCCCCTTCCAATGCCTACAGCCCCATCAACGTCCAGCAACATCAAGCAGCTTTTACGAGAGTCCATCGTCATCATCTTCAGTGTATTATTTGCACTGTTTGTGAATGAATGGCGGGGAACCGTTAATCAGGAAAAACATACGCAGATCATTCTCAATAATATTATTCATGAGCTACAGGATAATGAAAGGATCGCTATCCAACTGACGAGCTACCACGAAGAAGTGCTCCAGAATTTGATGGACCTTAGCCAACAAGATTCTATTGAAGAAAAATTATTTTCCGGCCTCTATTTTCAGACTAACAAAGTTGCTCCATTGGGTATTATGCGAGAAGGCTTTAATGATATTGCCTGGCAGGTAGCTAAGGAAGAAAAATTAGCCACCCATATCAGTTTTAATCACTCGGAAGCGCTATACGAAGTATATAATCAACAAGCCACCGTTTCCAAAACCGTGGACAAAATTCTCCAGGTAATTTATGACCGGGCCGCTCACCGAAAGGAATTAACTAAAGAAAATGCGGTGCTGCTAGCACGCTTTTTTCACGAAGTGATTGCTCAGGAAAAACGATTGTTAGCATTATATAAAAAGGTATGGGAAACATTGGGGCCGATTGAAACGCAGACGAATAGCCATCCTGAAAATTAATTTTCATGAGTAAGTAAAATTAGCATACCTTCTCAAGTATAGCTTCATCAAAAAGTAGCAATCCGCTTCATCACTATATCCACTATCCGATCACATTTGCTGTTCCCAAACTCAAAAATCGTAGCATCAACAGAAAATTTAAACAACACTTCTTTCAGCATTTTTTTTGCTCGATGAAATCGCACCTTGACATTACTCTCACTAATGCCTAAACAGTTGGCAATCTCCGGATTATCCAAACCTTCTATTTCCCGCAAAATATAGATCAGACGATATTTTTCGGGAAGCTCATCAATAGCTTTTTCAACTACCTGTTTAAGGTCGTGATTGATTATTTTCTGTTCAGGATTCATCGTTTTGGAATCTGGTAATTGAATGACTTTATGATAGAGTTCTCCCTCATCACTGATACGAACAATCTGGCTTCTGTGCTTCTCCCGAATCCGACCCAAGGCCTCATTGATTCCTATCCTGATGAGCCAGGTAGAAAATTTTGACTTTCCCTGAAACTGAAAAAGTTTTTGATAAGCGATGACGTAGGTCTCCTGCATGGCATCTTGCACCTCATGTTCATCATTTAAATAGGTCCGGATCACCCTGAACAAGGTTTGGTTATATCGGCGGAGTAATATTTCATAGAGTGCCTTTTCTCCAGCTAGCACCCGTTCCACCACCACCTCATCAGGTAGTTTGCTGGAATTAAATATACTGACGTTCATAATACTCATAAGTAAGGTGTTTAAGCGTTAGATGAAGAATCTGGAAAAAAGTTACATTTTTTTGTAACCAATTTACCAAATCAATATCAAATAGGCATCAACCATTTAAGGAAACCATCTACTTTATTAAACAATAATAAAAATAAAATCATGTCTATTTCGCTTCCTAACACTGAAATTTCAAAACTCCAACAATTACTCAAGTATACTTATGGCTTAGTACCAATTGTTGCGGGTGCTGATAAATTTTTTAACATATTAACCCAATGGGAGACCTACTTAAGTCCTACACTGACCGAATTATTGCCTTTTAGTGGTTCAACTTTTATGGCAATCGTGGGTGTAATCGAAATCGGTGCAGGGATATTGGTGCTTTCTAAAAAAACCGAATTAGGCGCTTATGTTGTTGCTGCCTGGCTGGTAGTCATCGCCTTAAGTCTGATCATAAGTTTTCATCATATTGATGTAGCTGTCAGAGATTTGGTAATGGCTATTGGAGCATTTGTTTTAGCAAGACTGAGCACTACTCCTTCCTCAATTTTAACAAGCAGCTAATTTAAATCACCTATTCAGATGATCATTTGAATGATAGCCAAATCCCATGACCTACCTAATGAAAAATCACTTAATATAATACAAACGAAAATGAAATCAAAAAAAATATCCTTACTATCATTGTCATTTATAGCTGGGTTGCTATTTATATACGCCTGTGAGGATGACAATGGACCACAACCAGTTCCTAGCTTAAATATCCCCGATCCGATAACACTTGACCTAGATCCAATTAAAGTTGAAGAAGGGAAAGAGATTTTTCGTTTCGATACTTTTGGAGATGAATCCTTCTGGACAGATGTCCTTAGTTTAGATAAGGCAACTTTAGGCGACGCCAATGGTGGCTTTGGCCCGGGCCTCAGTCCTAAAACCGCACTAAGCTTAGGTTTAAAAGTTGATGCAGAGGCTTTGCCACAAGCTGTAGTGGATGGCATTTCAAACGGAAGCATCGACCTGGACGACCCCATGACAACAGTTGCCTTATTAAATCTAAATTCAGTAGTCGGAGTAAAAGGAAATTTTGACCTGGATGGAAATTTAGTATCCATGGGAATCACCTGTGCATTATGTCATTCCACGGTAGATGATTCCTTCGCTCCTGGTATTGGAAAGAGAAAAGACGGATGGCCAAATACGGATTTGAATGTCGGAAATATCTTAGGATTTGTAAAGAACGAAGCATTAGCTGATATCCTAAAAGTGGACGTTCCTACATTCAACAGTGTTGTGAATAATTGGGGCCCAGGAAGGTTTGCGCCGGTCTTACTATTGGATGGAAAGGTCACGAAACCCAATGGTGACCTGGCTACGGTGGTCATCCCGCCTGCTTATGGATTACAAGGTATTGAAAAAGAAACCTACACTGGATGGGGAGAAGTTTCCTATTGGAATAGATTCATTGGGGTATTGGATATGGGAGGCAAGGGGAATTTTTCGGATCCCCGATTAAACGATCCTGACAAATTCCCACTGGCAGTTGAACGAGGTGTTTATGACGTCAGGTCTTCCGAAGAATTGATTGATGACGCTAAGCTAGAAGCCTTATTTGCCTATCAACAGTCTCTCTTGGCTCCTCAGCCGGATCCCGATAGTTATGATGAAGCGATGGCTATCCGCGGGCAAGCCCTTTTTAGTGGAAAAGCCAATTGTACCTCCTGCCATGCCGGACCTGCTTTTGCAGATAATATTTTGCATAGCCCGGAAGAAATCGGCATTGATGATTTTGAAGCAGAACGTTCTCCGACTGGTATGTACAGAACACCACCACTGCGTGGGATGTTTGTTAAGTCTATGGGGCAAGGGTTTTATCATGATGGTCGTTTCGCCAGTCTTGACGAGGTCGTGACACATTATAATAATCATTTCAATCTCCAACTCACAGTAGAAGAACAGCAAGATCTGGTCGAGTATCTGAAAGCTTTATAAATACATCCGGGAAGCGAAGTTGCTTCGCTTCCCGGATTACACTCACATCAGCTGATCATTATGCGCTGCCAGATCGCTGCGCAATAATAAGGCAGCAGAAACCGCCGCCAATAGCAGCCTTTGTTTTTTTGGAAGCTCATTAGAAAGCCAAACTTCACCTTTGTTAAGTGTTTCCACGGCGCCAACGATCTTATCGTCCAATATAAATTCAAAGCCGGGTACTTGTGTATCCAACATCCTCTTATCGTTATTCAAGTGTTTCACCGGACGGATTATGAAATCCAGATCAGTGCCGACAATGTGACCTTTTGCTTCTTTAAACCAGTTGTTTTGATTCAAATTAGCTACGTAAAAATCATAGCTATCTGATTTGCTCAAAGCAACTGATCCCGTAAAAGCATCTTTTGCTTTGATGTTAATATCAAAGTGCTTGTGAAACAATAAAAGATCTTGCTCCCGTAATTTTCCCAGACAAAATACATCGGCTGTGTTTCCATGGTTATCCTGCAAGGTGAATTGTAGCTTTTCTTTAGCTCCGGTAAAGCGTATAATAAAAGGTAGATCATAACCCTTGGTCCAGCTTCGGTGTACTTTACCACTTTGATATTCGCCAAAACTCATTTTTTGATTAACAAGCCATCCGTTCCGCCCGCTGACTTCATAACGGGTTGCTGCTTGTTGCAATTCATTATTCACTTTCATGTGAGGAACGCTGCAGGTTAGCAGACTCATCACGCATAATGGACAGAGCAATAGTTTGAGA
>CBDUIU010000312.1:0-5539 GCA_965367335.1 uncultured Saprospiraceae bacterium | reverse complement strand
CTTTCACTAAAATATTTTAGAAAGGATCATATTTATTTAAAACTAACAGAAACCGTTTCGCCAATCCAGCAGCCAACAGTTACTTTTTGACCTGCCTTCACGCCGCGCATAAAGCCTTCCTCCTGTTCTGGTTTGGAAGCAGAGTATTTACCGATACGTGAACTAGCTTCACTTGCAACTTCCTCATCGATTGAGCGAGCGTAGGCGTATTTATCGATAGCAGCTAAAATAGCAAGGCGTTGGTCCCAGGAATCCCCACAATTACGAGCTGAGGAACCATACATGTCACCGATGAGCATATAAGGGCGGCCCCATCCTGGACGAAGTTGGGCTGCAGTGCGAGCAGAGGAACGAGCAGCTGCATAACTATTTAGTTTACGAAACTGAATAGAAGCAATAGAAAAATAATAGCCAGCTTGTTTTGAAGGATCTGTCTCTTGTTCAATCGCTTCTTCATATTTATCGATGGCACCTTTGTAATCCCCTTCGTCATATAATTTTTTAGCCATCACTCCGGGGTTATTTCTTTCAAACTCTGCTTGACGTGCACGGTTAATGCTATCTGCGTAAACCGCCCATTTTCCTTCCAGCTTAGCCAGGAAAGGGTTTGAATCCTCACAACCTTGACGCTTCAAAGTACGAATTGTACTTTCCAAAAATTCCGGATTATTCTTTTGAGCCTCAAACTCGGGCTCTAGCTTTGTAACAAAGTAGTCACAATCAAAAATATTATTCTCAATGCGCGCAAAGACGGCATTCATAGCTTCTTTGGCCTGTTCGAACTGTTTGGTGTACTTCTTATTGTTTTTAATATTGTGATCAGCAATGTCATTGAGTTTTTTATAGGCGTCACGTGCAGTGGCTTTGTCCATTTTGTCATTGGTGAACAAGTATTCCACTACGGTAGCATAAGGCACAAAGGTGATGTATTCGACTTTGTTGCCACCTTTATCTACAGCATTTTTAACAGCATCATAAACCTGTGAATACGGAGTTCGTAATTCATAGAACATATCAAAAGCCTTACGACCTTCAAGATAAGCAACTCGAGATTCCGGAGTAGTTTTAGCCAATTTAATACCACCATTATTGTGGCATTCAATAGCGGCATCATATAGTTCGATTATTTTTTTTGCATATTCTTTTTTTCTAGCTTCATCGGTTTCGTTTTTCATTTTGTGTTTATAGATGGTTATCCCATCTGTATATTGAAAATCCCGAAGACCATCAGCTGCTGGAGCGATAGAAAATGCTTTTTGCCAATAATCAAAAGCGGCATCGTAATTTTTCAATTTTACTTGATCACGATAAAGTACGTGTGCTTCCTTGGCTTCAGACTCTTTAGGAGAGTCGGAGAACTTCTCACATTGGGCCATCATAGGGGCCGCAAATAAAAAAGCCAGTAAGATGATAAGATTAAATTTCATATGAATTCCTCCTTTTTTCATGATTAATAAAATTTTCGTTTTCTAAACCAGGATTCATCATTGAGCGTGAATCCTAGCGTAAATTTAATATAATTTTCTTTGAGCGCCTCATTTGTCCCAATGGTGCCCAATTCAAGTCCAAAGTTGGTAAAGGCGGATTGGGTTCTTAGTTTAAACGGAATTCTAGCGCCAAGAGTGATACCGAGGTTAGTTAACTGTTCGTTAAATAAGTCAGATCGCGGGTCTGTTTGGTAAAAAAGACCGGCAGAATACCGCACCTCACGCCCTAAATCGGGGATTTTACGCTTAGGTTGGATACTACCACCAATTGCGACCCGATAAGTATTGGAAAGATCAACCGGGGCCGCTTTATTCTCAAAACCTTCCCAAAAACCCACACCAACCTCTGCTCCTAAATCCCAACGGCGATCTCCATATCGAGCACCTAATGTAAACTCAGCAGGCAATTGGTTACCGGAAAACTTTACATCCTCTCCTTGAGAAATAGAATCCCTCACCGTATTGCCGTAGCCAGTGCTCACCCTGAGAAAAGTTTGTTGAGACGTACTTTTAAAGCTATTCTTGGAATTTCCGTACATACCTATGGTTAAAAACTCTCCAGTTGGAATCGGCCTTCCTTCGCTACCAGGTTTTGTATATTCTTTATGATACATTAAACCAAAAGACCATAAAAAGCCTTGAAAGGAAAGTTCATCAGTGATCTCATTTCTATAAGACGCACCTAAGTTAGGAAAAGTCACATCTCGTTCATTCTCGATTTTGCCAAATAAATAACCGATGTTAAGGCCAAAGGCAAAATTATTATACCTAATACTGTTGCCCCATACAAATCGATAGGTGCCTCCATTACCCTGGAAAGCGTAATTAACCGTATCCAAGGGTGATTCAGCGATGCTGTTACTGATCTCTACGTTATATCCTACCAACGAATAGGGCAGTAGGGCAAAAGTCATCCCGTGAAAGACTTTACGATCTTTATTCGCAAGAATGTCATTGGCTCTGTTATTAAGGGGAAAGCCTATGGCGAGATTGGCCAGATTACCACTCCAAATGTTATCGGAGACATTCAGTAAGGGATCTTCGTATTCACTGTTTTTGGCATAAACGTCAACTTGTAGGGCAGCTTCATTCATGAAGCTTGATGCTGCCGGATTCAGGATGTTCAACTGTAAACGATCCATGAAAGCAGCAGACATGCCTGCGTATCCTGCAGTACTAGACATATACTGTTGGAAAGGATCACCTAAGCCTATTCGTGAATAAGGAGAGTTGAGCTTAGGTTGGGCCCAAATGCAGACAGAAGTCAACAAAAGGGTTATTAGGAGTAGCGTAGATTTACGCCAGTTAAGATGCATTATATATTAAAATTTGATTGAGTCCGCTAAGGACGATGTTTTGATCGACAAATATCTTTGTTTTCAAGTACTTTGCAAAAAAAATAGCACTTCCACCTGTTAAGAGAACCTTAATTGGGCCGTATTGTCTGCGATAATCGCGAATAAAGCCCTCCATTTCGTAAATCACTCCCCGTAAAGTCCCGCTTCTCATGGCCTGTTTAGTCGTTGCTCCAACTAGTTGTGGTAGCTGAGATGGACGTGTAAGCTGGGGCAGTCGGGCGGTAAAATGGTGCATGGCGTCCAAACGCATATCTACCCCGGGGCTAATATTTCCTCCCCAGTAATTACTTTCGGCGTCAATGATGTCATAAGTAATACAGGTACCAGCATCAATTAGTAACCCTCCTCTTCCTGGAAATCGATGCGCTAACCCCACGATACCCGCCAACCGATCTTTACCTAAGGTTTTTTTTGTACGATATTGATTAACTATAGGTAAAGGTGTTTTGGCATCAAGTTCCAAAAGGAAAAAATGTTTCCTCAGGGATCGGCTTAGGTTATCGGGCACATGGCCGACGCTACTTATAGCAATTCGGCTAAAAGGTGATTTTTTGTGTAGGGCGAAAATGGTTTCAGCATTCCAGTCATTGGACCAGAATAAACGTTTGATGAGTCGGTCTTTTTGGAATAGGGCTACCTTGGTGCGGGTATTGCCGACGTCAATGATTAGATGCTGCTCATGTGTTGTTTGGTGGGTAGCCATGTGGTTTTTAAGACGAAAAAATAGCTGGTATAGGTTGGGTTGGTGAAAAGTTAATTTCCTGAAAATCTTTTACCAATCTGTCTAAACAAATCATTTTCTAGTAGTAAGTTGTTGCTCACCTTGTATTTATCTAAACTACCTATCCTAACCTGTTAGGACTTCCTGTATTTCTATAGAGATGCCTAAATGAATTTTTTAGTTAGAATTTTTAGTGTTTAAAATGGCGCGTACCTGTCATCACCATAGCCAGGTCATTAGTATTGCAATAATCAATGCTAAGCTGATCCTTGATAGAACCACCCGGTTGAATAACTGCGATAATGCCTGCCTGATCCGCAATTTCTACACAGTCAGGGAAAGGAAAGAATGCATCAGAGGCCATTACGGCACCTTGCAAATCAAATCCAAACTGTTTGGCTTTTTGGATAGCTTGATTGAGTGCATCTACTCGTGAAGTTTGTCCACAACCCATGCCGATCATTTGCAGGTCTTTGACCAAGGCAATGGTATTGGACTTTAGGTGTTTAGCACATTTATTAGCAAATAACAGATTTTCGATTTCTTCGGGTGAAGGTGTTTTTTCGGTAACGACTTTTAGATCCGCCGCTACTTCTGTCTTGTGATCGGCAGCTTGCTCGATTACCCCATTAAGAAGCGTCTTGAATAATCGTTTTTGGCCGTCAAAGTTTTTAATGCGTAGTAAAATTCGCTTCTTCTTACTGCTTAACAATGATAATGCATCTTCAGTAAAATCAGTAGCGATAAGTACCTCATAAAATAAGGTATGGATCAGCTCCGCTGTAGCTAAGTCTATGGTACGGTTACAAATGAGAATCCCACCAAAAGCGGAAATATTATCACAAGCTAAAGCTGCCTGATAAGCCTCAAGAACCGTACTCCGGGTAGCTACTCCGCAAGGGTTAGTGTGTTTCAAAATTACAAATGTGGGATCAGTATCCTGAAATTCACTCATAATGCCCACTGCCGCGTCAATATCTACTAAATTGTTGTAAGACAGCGCCTTACCGCCAAGCACATCAAATTTTTCCGTTAAATCACCATAGAATACGCCTGGCTGGTGAGGGTTTTCACCATAACGCAAAGGTTCAGCCCTGGTAATACTATGTTTAAATGCCGGCTCTTGTGTGTCGCGATCAAAATAGTGATAGATGGCCGTATCGTAGTGCGAAGAAATTTTGAAAGCACGGCGTGCTAATTCCTGACGGTCTTCCAAATCCGTATATCCCTGTTTTTCTTGTAACAGATTCACTAACATACTATATTCCTCTTGTGAAGGAACAACCACAACGTCTTTATAATTTTTGGCAGCCGCTCTGATTAGCGAAATCCCCCCAATGTCAATTTTTTCAATAATTGTTGCTTCGTCATTCGTCTCCGATACCGTTTTTTCAAAAGGATATAAATCCACGATGACAAGATCAATTTCCGGGATGTCATATTCAGCCAGTTCTGCCAAATGGCCTTCTTCTCTACGGGCGAGGAGCCCTCCAAATACTTTAGGGTGTAATGTTTTAACGCGCCCGTCCAGGATAGAAGGGTAGGAGGTCAGGTTTTCGATGGCCTCAACTGCTGTTCCCATCTGTTCTATATAGCTCTTTGTTCCACCGGTAGAGAAAATTTTAACACCTTGTTTTTCCAGCTCCGCTACAATAGGAGCGAGACCTTCTTTATGAAAAACAGAAATTAAAGCGGACTGAATTTTTTTGGATTCCATGATGATGTAGTTTTCGTATCGTGGAAGAAAATAGATTTTGGTAAAAGATGTGCAAAGGTAGACTTTTTGGGCAGTAAAATAGAGGATTTCAAGGAAAATGTCAGCGACACTTAAAAAACGATGATTGTAGATGTAATGCAATTTCTGGGAAGTTTTAATTCACAAATTAGAAACCTGACTTTAGGAAGTAATCTCGTATGCAATTCAACAAATGAATTCCGTACTTAGGGTTGCAGAACAAATGCTTTTACAGGAA
>CBDUIU010000311.1:0-5573 GCA_965367335.1 uncultured Saprospiraceae bacterium | reverse complement strand
ATCCAGGTTCTTGAGTTGCTCATTTAAGTAGGTCAGCGCCTTATTCGGCTTTCCTTCGTACAAATAAGTAAAAGCTTCGAAGTTGATGCTATTCGCCTTAAAGTCACTCAGGTCCCGGCTCTTTCGATAATTGTTTCTCGCTTCCTGGTAGTTGCCTAGCAGGCTATTAATATGTCCGGTCTTAGAATGAGCTATGGCGTCTTTCGGATCTAACTCAGCGGCTTTTTGATAATATACCAAAGCTTTCTGTAGGTTATTCTGTGCGCGATAACAGTCGCCCATGTTGATATTGGCCATGGCGTTGTTGGGGGCCAATGCTAAAGACTCACTCAGGTAGTTTTCTGCCTTATTTAGGTCTTTAGGCTCACTAAATATGTAAGACATAGCTAGCGGCAACAGACCTCCTGCCCATTTAGGATCAAGGTCGATCGCTTTTTTGAATGATTTCCTTGCTTGTTCGTGTTGATCCAGGTTTTGGTAAGCATATCCCAACCAATTGTGCGCCCTGGCCAATTCAGGAAAATCATTCACAAAAGCTTTGGATACTTCCAGTTGTTTTTCTGCATTACCTGTCAAAAAGGTGTTGGCAATAGCGATAATTCTTTTTTCTGGTTCACTAAGGTTTTCTTTGTACGCTTCCGCTTTTTTAATGTCTTTGGCGAATTCTTCGGCTGAACCGGCAGTAAAGGCGCGATGGATATAAGCCATGGCAAATTGGGGGTCTTGTTCCAGCGCTTTGGTGAAGATAGCTCTCGATTCCTGGTTATTACCCATTTCTGATAAATGCAGTGCGGTTTTAAATAAGGCTTTTGCTTGCTCAGAATCTGTTGACCATGGAATTGCTGAAACTTTTTCGTAAACGGTGGTTTCAGTGTTGGATTTTTGTTGGCAATTAAAATTGCCAAGCATGGCGATTAGAGCCATTGTCAGAAGAGACCATTTGGAGATTGTCATATTTCGGTGATTTGGTTAATATTCGAGTTGGGGTATGTTAATCCTGGTTTGACAATCTGCTGTTAGAGCGAAGGATAAGATTCCCTAAGTTATTGATTATCTTTGAGAAAAAGAAATAAGTAATTCTTAATTTATCCGAAAAATCGATTTTAAATTTCTTTCGATCTCCTGGCCCGGGATTAATTCTTTAATCTTATTTTTACCCCCAAAACAATTCTATGGGCCGATTCTCACTTCTGCTTTTACTCACGTTTTATCTGTTTTCCTGCACAGAGAACAATATTCAGGATGACCAACGGACAGTTTTTCGCTATAACCAACCCAATAGTATCACTTCGCTGGATCCGGCCTTTGCCCGCAGCCAAAATAACATCTGGGCTATCGACCATCTTTATAATGGATTAGTACAGTTAGAGGAAGATTTGCTGGTGCGTCCGGCAATTGCCAAATATTGGGAAGTTTCTGAGGATGGCTTAACCTATACCTTTTTGCTAAGAGATGATGTTTACTTTCACGATGATCCTGCCTTCCCTAATGAAAAGGGTAGGAGGGTAGTCGCAGCGGATGTTACTTATAGCCTGAATCGTATTATCGATCCTGCGGTAGGTTCGCCGGGCTCCTGGATTTTTAAAGGTAAAGTGGATGAGACGAACCCTTTTGAAACAGTTAATGATACCACCTTTGTCTTACACCTCAGCAAGCCGTTTCGGCCGATGCTGGGTATGCTTAGCAACGCTTATTGTGCTATTGTCCCAAAAGAAGCGTTGGACAAATACGGCCGCCGTTTTCGTGCGCACCCTGTTGGTACCGGGCCGTTCCAATTAAAACGTTGGTTGGAAAACCAGGCGCTTTACCTGAGGAAAAACCCTAACTACTGGGAATATGAAAATGGTCAGCGTTTGCCTTATCTTGATGCGGTGAAAATCACCTTTATCGGCGATCGTAAAACCGCTTTTTTGGAATTAATGAATGGTAAACTGGATTTTATCAATGGGCTGGAATCCTCCTATACCAATGAACTACTTACCAGAGATGGAGCTCTACGCCCGGACAAAGCAGCACAACTACAATTGATCAAAGCTCCTTATCTCAACACGGAATATCTTGGCATCTTAATGCAAGATACAAGTGAAAGTGCCCTTCAACATAAATTGGTTCGTCAGGCACTTAACTATGGGTTTGACCGGCAACAGATGTTACAGACTCTGCGCAATAATATTGGGCTTCCGGCGAACTCAGGCTTTACACCGCGTGGCTTACCTTCTTTTAACGAGACTACAGTTCCGGGATATAGCTTTCAACCAAATAGAGCCTTGCAGTTGTTGGAGGATGCGGGCTATCCTCAGGGGCAAGGTTTGCCAACAATCAAATTACTGACGAATAAAGATTACCTGGACCTATGTACGTTTATTACTAAACAATGGGAAGATATTGGTATTAAGGCCGAGATTGATATGCTGGAGTCGGCTACCTTACGCGAAATGATGAGTAAAAGCCAGGCTCCGTTTTTTCGGGCCAGCTGGATAGCGGATTATCCGGATGCGGAAAATTACCTAAGTTTATTCTATGGGAAAAACCCGGCACCACCCAATTATACGCGGTTTTCAAATTCGGAATACGATCAACTCTATGAGGCCTCACTCAATGAAAATAACGATTCTATTCGTTTTGATTTATATCAGCAAATGGATCGAATTATTGTAGATGAAGCTCCGGTTATTTTATTGTTTTATGATCAAACGGCTCGTTTCGCCCAAAAAGATATTGAAGGCTTGAGTCGAAATGCATTAAACTTGCTGAAGTTAACTCGAGTAAAGAAGTAAGGATACGGCAACATCACCAGACTGCCTAACACCTGGTTGTGGTAAATTATATGAAGCCACGTAGGCAAGATTGCCAGTCTTATTTTACCGATCAATTTTAGGTAATACCAATGGATTTATGACGGTACTCTTTCATTTTTGAAAGAGCTTCTTCTACAAAAAGACGGATCGATTTTTCTTTTTTACTGCCATTTTGCAAGCGCAAATGCACACATTGTGGCTGATCGATAGGCTGGCCAATTTGTGAAACAATGATCACTTGAGCTGCAGTGGAAAAACCGTTCTCTACTAAATCTTTACTTAATTCCATTGCAAAATAATTATATATCTTACCTACGTGGCTTACTGGATTTTTACCCGAAGTAGCTTCAAGGCTCATTGGCCGGTAAGGCGTAATCAAGCCGTTGAGTCGATTGCCTCTTCCGACTTGACCATCATCACCATGCTCGGCACTGGTTCCAGTTACTGTAAGATAGACGCTTTTCTGCTCATAATTATCTGCAGTGTTGATGGCAATTGCGGCATCAGGTAATTGGCATTGATCACGAATCAAATGTTTGGCTTGATTAATTGCGGAAATATATTGTTCCATACTATTTAAGTAACGATCTACCATGGCAATGGAAATGGTGAATTTTTGCTGGGTGTCTTGACGAAGTCCCATGACTTTTATATCTTCACCAATAAAAGGAAATTGTGTTTTGGTATCCTGATGATTCAATAATTGTTCAATGGCCATCACATTTTTTTCTAATTCGGATAAAGGGTAAAACCCGGTGCCGAAAGACGTGTCATTAGCAAGAGGCATTTCACCTTGGCCAAACCGCTGAAAGAGATTCACCAGATCCTGGCTGCCTGGCCGAATTTTACTCACTACATTTATGTCTTTCTTCACATCCAAAAATCGAATTTCCTGGCAATAGGCTCGAGCTGCTTCTCGTGCGATTTGAGCTACCGGGATGATTGCTTCCCCTACTTTATGTGTAGCTCTACCAGTGATGATCATTTCAATAGGCTGGAGAACTTGTCCTCCCCCGAAGCGAGGATAGGACTGTCCACCGATCAGCAAGGCCTTATCTACATTATGATGCATGATGGCTCCAAAATGCTTGAGGTAATAATGAGAAAGCGATTTAGAAACCCCTTCGGTAACAGCATCACAAATAGTGTCCGGGTGCCCAAAACCCTTACGTTCAACAATCTCTACACTGCTGTCCGTCAACTTTCCAATGATAAGTGAGGTGTTCATATCCAACGCTCCATAAAGAGGAAAAAATTATTTTTAATGTGCGTATATTCTTCCCGAAAACGCTTCAGCTTTTCCCACATATCATTATGGCCATGATCCAGTAAATGTTTAATCGAACCATTTTGCTGAGCCATGTCTTTGATAAGGGTTTCATGTTTTTTGATCTGCTCCATCATTCCCAATAATTTCATTTTTTGCTCTCCAAAAAGTTCCTGAAAAGCCACCATCTCTTCTAACATTTTGGCAGGATTGGAATTGATGAGTGTATTAAGCCGTTGCTCGTATAGTTTGAGCTCTTTGGCATAATAGGTCAATTCATTAAACCAGGTACTGTGGTTGAAATGAATGTTTGCAAGTTTTTCTTTTTCTTTGATCATGTTGTAAGGTTTTAAAGGGGGAATTCCTCCACCTGTTGTTTTCGATTGTTAATCATTTGAATGATGGTGCCAAAGACAATTGAGATGGCTGAAGGGTTGATCAATCTGTCCAGCAGTATTCACAGGATGTTCAGATTTAAAACAGACGATTTATTGTCCCTGTCTTGCAATAAATATAAAGGCAGAATAAGAGAATTGAGGTGATAATTTGGAAGGCGTATACTGACTTTTATCAGTGCTTAACCTGTTAAAAGTTAAGTTTCTAGTTTTATTCTTTGAATGTGACTTGAAATTACTATTTTACTGCCAGAAGAAAGCGATTCAACCCTTCTTGTGTTTTTTGAAAAAATTAAAGGATAGCGTATAAAAAAGTTAGCAGACTACCACTTACTTTGGTAGTAGGCCAACGTATTTGACAAACCATGAAAACGAATGAATTCAGACCTTAGCGAACACGCACAACCAGCTGCTGTTTATCAGGAATTGTTCAATTCCGCTACAATGGGAATCGTAGTTGTCAATGAATCAGGGCTTATTCAGCAGATAAACCCTTATGGACTCAAACTTTTTAAATATGAACAGGATGAACTTGTCAATCAACCCGTTGAAGTTTTAATTCCAGCTACTGCCCATGCTAAACATCATCAATATCGGAATGCCTATTTTTCGGATCCCAGCCCGCGTCCTATGGGAGCTGGTCGGGATTTATATGCTGTGCAAAAAGGGGGAGAAACCTTTCCGGTAGAGATCAGCTTAAGTTATTCCCAAACGGCTGGGAAAAAGCTGGTGATCGCCTTTATCAGTGATATTACGGAGCGAAAAAAGGCAGAGGAAGCCTTACAGCGCTATGCCAAAGCTCTGGAGCGAAGCAATCGTGATTTACAGGATTTTGCCTATGTCTCTTCTCATGATCTGCAAGAACCTCTACGAAAGATCCGGGCTTTTGGCGATCGCTTACAATTAAAAGAAGAGGAAAAGCTTTCGGAAAAAGGCCGTGATTATCTGCAACGCATGCTAAACGCTGCTGAACGCATGCAACGATTGATCAATGACCTGTTAGAATTCAGTCGGATCAATACCCAGGCAAAGGCCTTTCAATGGATCGATTTAAATGAAGTACTGGAAAATGTGCTGAACGATTTGGAGTTAAGTATTGAACAAAGTGGAGCT
>CBDUIU010000310.1:0-5575 GCA_965367335.1 uncultured Saprospiraceae bacterium | reverse complement strand
AACCTCATGGCCCGGATAGACTCGTAACAACTTGTCAGTTACACATGAGAATGTTTAACGATGGTGATACCATAGTGATCGAACCATTTAGGGCTAAAGCATTTCCGGTTATAAAGGATCTTATGGTAGATCGTGGCTCTTTCGATCGTATTCAACAGGCAGGAGGTTATATTTCTGTAAATACTTCCGGAAATACTATTGATGCTAATGCAATTCCTATTAATAAAGAAAATGCAGACGATTCGTTTGCTGCCGCCACGTGCATTGGTTGTGGAGCTTGTGTAGCAGCATGTAAGAATGCCAGTGCTATGTTGTTTACTTCGGCTAAAGTTTCTCAATATGCACTATTACCTCAGGGTGAGGTAGAGGCTGCGACGAGAGTGCTTAATATGGTGGAGCAAATGGATAAGGAAGGCTTCGGAAACTGTACCAATACCGGAGCTTGCGAGGTAGAATGCCCCAAAGGTATTTCACTAGAAAATATTGCCAGAATGAATCGTGAGTATTTAGCGGCGAGTTTGAAAGGATAATTGGCTTATTAAACCGCTCTTAAGTTTGGTTTTTTAGGCTCCCGATACGATTCTTTTTCGTTGATGTTCTTGCATATTGTTTGTATAAACTTTGATACATCATAAGGTTTTACAATAATGTCATTCATCCCAGATTGGAAAATTTTATAACGCATTTCTTCAACTTCAACTGCTGTTAATGCAACAATGGGTACTGAAGTGTTAAATGTTCTAATCTCTCGTGTTGCCTGCATTCCATTCTTAATAGGCATATTAATATCCATAAGAATAAGATCGAACGACTCCTTTCTTGCTGTATCAATCGCTTCCTGACCATTTTCAGCAATAGTGCAGTGAATATCATTTTTTTCAAGAATTTTCTTAGTTACGGTCTGATTGATTCTGTTATCCTCAACGATCAATATACGCAATTCGTTTAGAGCCGATGTGTCTATTACAGAAGCCTCTTTTTTCTTTTCCAATTGTTGCTGAGAAACTTCAAAGAGTAAAGTGAATGTAAACATGGAACCTTTTCCTAATTCACTCTCTACCGTGATATTTGAATTAGAAAGGGTGAGTAGTTTTTTAACAATGGGGAGCCCCAGTCCTGTCCCCTGATACTTATAATCTAATGAGTCGGCTTGTGAAAACTCGTCAAAAATACTTTCCTGTTTGTCGATTGGAATTCCTATTCCGGTATCCTTAATATAAAACTTGATCGCGGCAACAGATTCTGTAACCTTGGTAGTTTCTGCGATTAAATAAATATCTCCGTTTTCGGTAAACTTACAGGCGTTTCCAATAAGATTCATCAGAATTTGTGAAAGTCTTACAGAGTTACCTCTAATGGTTTGAGGGATGGTTTCAGAAATATGAATATGGATATTATTGTTATTCTGAATACGCATATATTCGAAAGAGGAAGTGATTTTCTTCGCAAGTTCCCTTAGACTGAAGTTAGTTTGTTCATCTTCCAGATTATTCGAATCAATTTTGTTTATCTGCAGTACATCATTGATCAACGCAAGAAGATAATCTGCAGAAAATTTAAGCGATTTTAAATCGCTTTCGTGCTTTTTTAGACTTTCATCTTCCAATAAAATAGTACTTAATCCAATTACACCGTATAACGGAGTTCTCAATTCGTGACTAACGGTAGAAAAGAACTTGCTTTTTGCTTTTGAAAGTTTTTCCGACTGTTCTTTCGCTTCCAGATACTCTTTGTTTTTGACCTTTAACTTTCTTACAAGTTGTTTTCTTTTGCGATATGCAAAGAATAAGGCAATAAACATGAAGAGAAAACAGCTTGAAACAATAATTAAAACATTATTCAGTCTACTTTGACTGGCAACCTGAACTGCTTGTAGTTGATTTTGTAGTTCGGCTTGCTTTACAACTTTTCTGTATTCATCAACCTGAAACTGCGCAGAAATCTCCTCTGTTTCTTGTAATGCAACATTTTGCTCATTTATCTTTTTATACATTTCATACACCGTTTGAGCATTACTTGCATCGACATCATTATTTTGTCGAACAAGACTTTGTGTATAATCGTCATAAATTCGTTCTAATTCCAGGGGTAGATCTGCTTTCTCGGCTCCTTTAATCGCCTTTAGAAAATACTTATCTGCCATTTCATATTTTTCCTTATGAAAATAATACAGCCCCGAGTAATAGTCCAAACCTATACTCAATTCAATGTTTTCCTCAATTTTGTTGAGCTTTCGGGTTTTTAAAATATGTATATAAGCTTTCCTGTAGTCTTCCTCCTTAATAGATGAATGAATCATATTGTAATACGCCTGAGCCAAACCGGCCTCATCCCCAATTTTATCGAATAGAGATATCGCTTTGTTGTGATAAAGAAAGGCCTTTTCCAGATGTTTATTTTCTGAAAAAACAGATCCCAGATCCATAAAGGCATGCGCCATGGCATTGTCGTTATTGGAATTGAGTGCAAACTTTTCAGATTTCTCATAACTTTCCCTTGCGAGAATAGTATCGTTTAAGGCAAAATAATTATGCCCCAACATTCTATAACCCTGATGAATATACAAAGGATCTTCTGATGCGAATGCTTTTACTAGAAAGTCTATATTATACTCCAGCGATTTTTTATAATCCCCTTGAGAGTGATATATTTTGGCAGAGTCTAATACCTTTGTGAAATATTCGTCAACTGTGACCTGGTCACTTTCCAAGAGTTCTTTTGTAGGTAAAAACTCTTGGGCGCTGATCGAAATACAAATAGTATAAAACAAAAAGAAATAGCAAAATTTCTTCATTGGTTCGGTAAATTTGGTAGAGCTAATATACACATTTTCCAATATTTAGCCTTTAAAACGGTCTTTTTCGGACTTAATCGAGAAATATTTAACACTAAGTAAGATGATTCATACAAAATTGAAGAATTTAGGAACAAGTATTTTTACTGTGATGAGTAAAATGGCTCATGAACATGATGCAATTAACCTGTCTCAAGGATTCCCTGATTTCGAAAGCGACCCCATTCTCATAGACTTAGTTTGTGAAGCAATGAAGAATGGATATAACCAATATGCTCCAATGGCGGGCGATATGGGGCTTCGGCAAGCGATTTCTAAGAAGACCAATGCACTTCATAATCAATATTACGATCCCGATTCAGAAATTACTATAACCGCCGGAGCTACGCAGGCTATTTTTACTGCGATAGCAGCTATAATTAATCCCGGAGATGAAGCTATTATATTTACTCCCGCCTACGATTGTTACGACCCTACCATTAGGCTCTTTGGCGGGATAACCAAGTCGGTACAATTACAAACACCGGCTTATGTTCCAAATTGGCAGGAGGTCGAGGAGAAAATATCTAACAAAACCAGATTGATCATTATTAACACACCGCACAATCCGAGTGGAATGGTTTTTTCTGAGAATGATATGCTTCGGTTGCAAGAGCTTGTTGAGAAACACGATTTATTAGTGATTAGTGATGAGGTGTATGAACACATTATTTTCGACGGTGAAACGCATCAAAGTGTGGCAAGATTTGATTCTCTGGCTAAAAGATCTTTTATCACTGCCTCTTTTGGTAAGACGTTTCACAATACCGGATGGAAAGTGGGATACTGCCTCGCGCCCATAATATTAATGAATGAATTCAGGAAAGTACATCAGTTCAATGTCTTTAGTGTTAATAATCCGGTTCAAAAAGCGTTGGCTACTTATATATCTAATGAACAAAATTACTTGGGGCTGGCATCTTTTTATCAAACCAAAAGAGATTTTTTTCTGAAACAAATAGAGAAAAGTTCATTTAAACTTATTCCTTCACAAGGTACGTATTTTCAATTGTTAGATTTTTCTGAAATTTCTTCTGAAAGTGACGTCGCTTTTGCCGAACGTCTAACGATCGAACATAAAATAGCAACTATTCCAACATCAGTTTTTAATGCCAACGGTGAAGATTTTAAACAAATCAGGGTTTGTTTTGCTAAAACCGAAGAAACTTTAAAGGCAGCGGCCATTATACTAAATAGTATATAAAAAATCTATTCATCATTAATACAACTATAAGTTTTATCAATCTATAAATTATTACATCCAATGGAAATGTGTCTTAATCACTATTTTAATTTGTAATTTTAGAGGAAGTATTAATCAGCCATTCGGTAATAAATAATAATAGATATGAATAATCAGGAAAATGACCATGGAAAAGGGTGGGACATCAACGAAAGCGACGCAAGTCAATGTCCCTATTTTGGAGGGACACTGCATCAAACTGCGGGAGGAGGAACTACTAACAGAGATTGGTGGCCAAATAAGTTGAATTTAAATATACTTCGACAAAACGCCCTAAAATCAAATCCTATGGGCGAAAAATTCGATTATAAGCAAGAATTTGCCAAATTAGATTATAAAGCCCTAAAGAATGATTTAGTCAACTTGATGACCGATTCTCAGGATTGGTGGCCTGCAGATTATGGGCACTACGGCGGATTATTTATACGAATGGCCTGGCATAGTGCAGGTACGTATCGCGTTTCAGACGGAAGAGGTGGTGGAAACACCGGAAATCAGCGATTCGCACCCCTTAACAGCTGGCCGGATAACGGTAACTTAGATAAGGCTCGTTTCCTTCTTTGGCCCATTAAGCAAAAGTATGGGAAGAAGATTTCCTGGGCAGATCTGTTGATCTTAGCTGGAAATTGCGCATTAGAGTCTATGGGCTTCAAAACCTACGGATTTGCAGGGGGAAGAGAAGATATTTGGGAGCCGGAACAAGATATTTACTGGGGATCAGAAACCGAATGGTTGGGTAATGATGAACGATATAAGAATAATGGTGAGCTCGAAAAACCTCTGGGCGCAGCTCATATGGGATTAATCTATGTAAATCCGGAGGGACCGCATGGAGAACCGGATGTTCTCGGTTCCGGTCGCGACATTCGTGAGACTTTTGGACGTATGGCAATGAACGATGAAGAAACCGTGGCGCTTATAGCAGGCGGACATACCTTCGGAAAAGCCCATGGTGCGGGAGATACCGAGCTTGTTGGTGTAGAGCCTGAAGGCGCCGGAATCGAAGCACAAGGACAAGGGTGGTTAAGTACGTATGGGTCAGGAAAAGGTGACGACACTATAACAAGTGGACTGGAAGGCGCCTGGACCCCTAATCCAATAAAATGGGACCATGATTACTTTAGAGTCTTACTCGAATACGACTGGGAATTAACAAAGAGCCCGGCAGGGGCACACCAGTGGAGGCCAACAGACGCTTCTAATGCGAGTAAGGCGCCAATGGCACACGACTCCTCTAAGACTCAGGACTTGATGATGTCTACAGCAGATATGGCCTTAAAGATGGACCCGGTTTACCATAAGATTTCACGACATTTTCATGAAAATCCTAAAGATTTTGAAGATGCATTCGCACGTGCTTGGTTTAAATTGTGTCATCGTGATATGGGACCATCATCGAGATATCTGGGTCCGGAAGTTCCGCAAGAAGAGCTCTTGTGGCAAGATCCTATCCCCGCTGCTAACTATAAAATGATAAGCGATGCCGATATTTCAGATTT
>CBDUIU010000309.1:0-5577 GCA_965367335.1 uncultured Saprospiraceae bacterium | reverse complement strand
ATACAGCAGGTATTCCGGTAAAAAGCATTCCTAGTGAATTACCTGCGGGCATGATCAGTGGTCATATCCCCGCTACCAAGACCTATACCCTGCGCCATACCGGCAGCTATCTACACCTCGGCAATGCCTGGTCAACCTTGTATACAATGCAACGAAATAAGGAATTTAAACTTGTAAAAAATATTCACCCGTTTGAGCAATATGTCAATATGCCGGGCGAAGTACCCGAAAAGGAATTGGTGACAGATATTAGTTTTGCGGTGAAGTGAAACAGGCTGCGATTTGAACTCGCTTCCTAGGCTTAGTTGGTCTTCTTCACAAACTTTGTTAAAATCACAATTTGTTGCCCGTCTACTTTGCCTTCGATGTGCTCTGCATTGTCCGGGTCTAAGCGAATGCGGCGGACGGCGGTGCCGCGCTTAGCCGTGAAATTTGCTCCTTTGACTTTTAAATCCTGGATAAGAACGACTGAGTCTCCGGCAGCGAGAATGTTTCCATTACTATCCGTGTGGACGATGCCCACATCTCCGTCAGTACCTTGTTGAGCCCAGGCTGCAGTTTCATCGCTCAGATAGAGCATATTGAGGAGATCGGCAGCCCAGTCTTCTCCACTTAGCTTCGTGAGCATTCGATGTGCTACAACTTGCACCGCAGGAACTTCACTCCACATGCTCTCATTCAAACAACGCCAATGGTTACTATCCAGCTCTTCACCTTCCATTTGCGTAAGGCAAATGTTACAAACAGCAACCTGCTCATCCACACTGTCTCCGGATTTAGGGGGAACGGTATAAGCGCTTAATTCGTTAGTCCCGCCACAGAGTTCGCATTTATGGTCAGCTCTGGTAGCAAGGGTTTCGGAAATATTGGACATTGTTGTTATTTTTTTGTTGATAAGATGGATGCAAAAGTAAGGAAAGTTTGAGCAACTTGTAGCTGTTGTTTAGTCTGCATGATTACAAAAATTCAAAACTGCCAATTCAGCTCGTATCTTATCGAATCATGCGTCGGTGTAAAGAATTGACCGAAGGATAAAGAGATAGAAAAAGATGACCTACTTGTTGGAACAGTGCCAATTAAAATCAAAAAGTAAACGCATACTATTTGCCCCATATTTAGTACTTCTTCCTTTTATTCTTCGCTCAACTCCACTTTCTCCAACCGATACGCCATTACCTTGTTAGATTCCATCGTTGGCACCAATAACAGCTTCAGTTCCGGTACATATTCAATATCCGCCGCACTGATCTCCTCTTTGATAGTATTCAACAACAAAGACTTCTCACCTGCTTTGGTTACATAGTATATTTTACCAAAATAACTGGAAACCAGGTAGTCTCCGTTCCCGACCGGTTCTAACCCATCCAATCCATTCATCCCACTGGCAATCGTTTTCATTGATTGATCACCTAAGTTTACTTGATATAAAGACTTTGGATTCCAACAAACTACAGAAAATTCATTATCCGACACATAAAGTCCATTGGGCGAATTAATGTCTTCCACGACCTTTGTTATCTGATCAGCCTTTAAAGCATAGATTGCATTCCCATCTGTATCACTGCAATAAATGGTTCCATCCGGACCAATTGCCAGGTCATTCAAAGATTTGGCACCTGGGATAGAAATGGTATTCGTAAGCCTGGCGGAAGACATATCTACTTCCATCACTTCATCAATATTGGTGGTGTAGAGCTTGCCCTCTAATATGCCCAGCCCGGTTGGTGCATGAATACCTGAAACCCAATTGGCATCAATAATTTTTCCATCAATCGACAATTTACTGATAGATCCTTTTCCATCTTTTTCCGTGTTAAACCCATCAATATTTGCCGTATACAAATGATTGGTCACCGAATCATAGATAACAGATTCAACGGTAGGAAGCTGTGCCGCCGTTTCCCAAAGCAGGGTCAATCGATATTTTGCGGATTCAATCGGGATGGTGGTAGGGTCTTCATGTTGAATGGTGGACGACTCACAGGAAAGCAGACAAATAGCCAAAAAGGCCAGGAGGTAGACGTATTTCATGTTTTGGTTCTTTGGTAAACAAAAAAGAAATGCTAAAGTGAATGATCACTAGCATGATCTCTAATCCAAAGATAAAATTTTATGGAAAATTTGTTACAGAAAAAGAGTATTCATAAATCCAGAGGGTCTTATTTATCGCCCAGGCTTATATTTTGACACCTCCAAAATTTTCTGCGCATCTTCCTCCTCGATTAAATCAGTCAAACTGGCATTCGGCCGCCGCTCCATATAGGCTTTTACGATTTGCCAGCCCATCCAATTGGCCGTGCGTCCAGGTGCCTCTTGTGGCATGCCCGGTGAATGCGGGCTATGATCAACTAATTTTCGGATATTTTTATATTCGGTAGAGTACAACAAATCCTCTGCGATAAAATGTGCCCATATAGCCGGCTCGTTTTCATCCACCCATTTTACTTGAGCCCCCGTATATCCAAGTTTAATACTATCCGGTGTATACGGCAGAAGTTGATCGACAATATAATGTACCTTCCCGTTGTATATCATTAGGTCAATAAGGCGATCCCCGGGAGGATCACCTACCAAGTCATTTGTTAAAGCTTCAATAGCCCTGAAAACAAGGTGTTTCTTGTCCATCGTACGCCGGATATATTGGGGAAAATAGGCTGGATCATATTGACGATAATCTTCTCCCAGGTAAAAATCCAGGCCAATCCCTAAGATATTGGGATCTGCGACAAAAGCCCCAATCGTGTATTCGGACAAATAGGTATAAATCGTAGGGACTTCCCGGTGGGGAAAGTAATATTTGTAAAAACGGAAAGCCTGATTGAATTGATTTTGAAAAGTAGAGAAATCCTGGAAAACAATATCCAGGGTATCTGCCAAATCTCTTACGGAAGGGAAGGTAAGAAAGCCTCGCACAGCATCCAGGTATTTATCCTCCGGCATCCATTCTTTTCTGATATTCAGGACATTACCAAAATAGACCTTAGAAAATTCAGGATATTGCTGCTCCAATTTTGCCAATGCCGTTTGAATATCATTGGTATCAAGTTGCTGAAGTATTTGTTCAAAACGTACTACCTCAAGCTGAATTTCAATATTCGAAACATCAGGAATCTTTTTAACTTTGTCGCTTTCACAAGACGAAATTAAAATAAAGATCACAGCAACGAATAAGTATATCCCACATTGAATGTACTTTTGCAATTTATTTTGACTCATATTCCTATTTTCAACGTACATATAAACAATATTTTACTTATAACACGTTTTATACCAGCTTATTCAATTTTCCAAAACTAAAGAAAATGAAAAAATTCACAGTTCTCATAGTATTATCTATTTATCTATTAAACTCCATTTCAGCGCAGGAGTTTCGCTTTGGTTTTCAGCTAAG
The DNA here is from genome assembly GCA_965367335.1 of uncultured Saprospiraceae bacterium. GTDB lineage: Bacteria > Bacteroidota > Bacteroidia > Chitinophagales > Saprospiraceae > CBDUIU01. The sequence goes on along the minus strand of CBDUIU010000309.1, from coordinate 2,186 downwards.
CCCGACTTTTACCTGGTTGACTACGGATGATAATAGTATTAATGGCAATGGTAGCAACCTGGGACTTAAACTGGGTATGATGGGTGAAAAGTATTTTGGTGGCGGAGAAAACTATGCAATCAAGTTTGGGTTGGGTTTCGCCTTCAATCAAGGGGGTACTCTCCAACATGATCTTGGCGGTAATTACTGGCCAAACTCCGACCTGAGCGACCCACAACTCAATTTTGATCGCTTCTCTCTTCCGGACGGGGTTGATCTTAAATATAAACTGCAATATGTAGAAATTCCCTTTGGTTTAAAACTTCGGACAGACGAGTTCAGCCATATCCGCTATTATGGAGAATTTCCCGTACTCACGCTTGGCTTTAACACGGCCGCCCGTGGCTCTATTACCGGCGGAAACATTAATGTAGAAAAAGAACAAATCAGTGACGATGTCAACTTCTTCAACATCTCCTGGGGTATTGGCGGAGGTATCGAGTATAGTGTTAGCGAAAGCACCGTTTTAGTTGGTGGTATTTACTACCAACATGGATTTTTAGATATCACTAAAGATAAAAATGCGCGAAAAAGTGATGATACAGCGGAAAATTCAAAAGGTTCATTACGCGGAATAACATTGCGACTGGGCGTGATGTTCTAAATAATTTTTAGGCTGTACGCTGGGTAAAATGCCTTGCTACCTCGCTAAACTTGTTGTATTTTAGGCGGCAATACGAAAAACCACATTATTTATTCATTATGACAGGAGAAATTATTGGCCTAGATCAGGAACAGCTTTTAACATTTATCAAAGCCGGGTTGGCAGAAGACGTAGGTCCCGGGGATTATACGTCTCTGGCTTGTATTCCAAAGGAGGCTCGCTCTAAGGCCCATCTTATTATCAAGGATGCCGGAGTAATTGCCGGGATGGAAGTAGCCAAGGCAATTTTCAACCATGTTGACCCTTCTAATCAATTTCATCAATTGATCCAAGATGGCACTAGTGTTGGATATGGGGATATTGGATTTGAAGTGACGTGTAACAGCCAGGCACTGCTCCAGGCAGAGCGTCTCATTCTCAACACCATGCAGCGAATGAGCGGTATTGCTACCCTTAGCAATCGTTTTAAATTTGAGGTAGAAGATGTTCCCGTTACGATTCTGGATACTAGAAAAACAACTCCTTTAGTTCGTTTTTTGGAAAAATATGCTGTGCGTATCGGTGGCTGTACTAATTACCGGGATGGCCTCTATGATTGGTTCATGATCAAAGATAATCATATTGATGCCTGTGGCGGCATTCGCCAGGCCATTGAGCGCGTTGTGGAATACAAAAAAGCCAATGGTCTTGACCATCTTGGCGTCACAGTTGAAACACGAAATTTAGTGGAGTTGGATGAAGTCCTCTCCACCGGCAATATTACACGCATCATGTTAGACAATTTTGAGTTGCCATTGCTGCGCGAAGCTGTGCGTGTAATAGATCGTCGTTATGAAACAGAAGCTTCAGGAGGGATCACCATCTACACAATCAGAGAGGTCGCGATGGCTGGTGTGGATTATATCTCGGTCGGTGCTTTGACACATAGTGCCCAAAGCCTGGACATCAGTTTAAAGATCGTGAAATAGCAGACTTGTTCTGGCCTAGCTGATCGAGTGAAATGAGAAAAATTTTATTCTGGACAAGGCAAATTTTGCAGGCATAGCCATATCCCGATAATTATCGGGAACGGCGAATAAATTTAACGTAGTACAGGATAAAATTTGCTCATTGTAGCCGATTGAGATGGGCCAGAACAAGTCTAATAATTTGAGTTGGTTAACACAAGTCATGGATTGACTCAGAAAAGCGAATAATCTAAAAAAAAAGATGAACCGAGGAATACCTCAGTTCATCCTTTTTTTTTGGAAAAAACCCCGCGAATTACGTAATGCTCAATTGTAGTATCACCCAGGCAAACTTTCTGCGGTTTGGTAGATCAAAGTTATTAAAATAAGAATGATAAGCCAGAATCGGAGGTCTTTGTGTAAGTGTAGAGATTTTTCCTGTAGCACGTTGGTTATGTTGTTGGTCTGATAAAATTGGGGAAATGGTTACTTGTTGCAGGGAGGAAAACTTGGGAGAAAATGGGAAGGAAAATGGGAGGAGGCAATGAAGTTCAGGCTAGGAAAATTCAAAAAGAATGCCAAGAGGGGAATCGACT
>CBDUIU010000308.1:0-5582 GCA_965367335.1 uncultured Saprospiraceae bacterium | reverse complement strand
ACACGGTTACCGCTGGATTAATGTGCGCACCACTATAGGGTCCTGTGACGACTACCGCAATATAAACGGCTAATGCCCAACCAGTGGTTATCACGATCCAGCCGCTATTATTGCCATACGTTTTATTGAGCACTACATTGGCAACAACGCCACCTCCTAATATAATTAATATCGCAGTACCAATAATTTCTGCTATAAATGGTGTCATAATTAGTTTGTGTTAGTAAGTAGGTAGATGAAATTGTGTTACCAAGGTTGTGTTGCTTTGGAATATTGGTGTCAAATATATCAAAGAACTTCTTATAATTCAATATAATCTGGCTTAATTAAATAATAGTAGCACAAGAGCCCGAAATTAAAAATAGTGGGAGTAAAAGATAAATTTTGAGCCATACGAAATTATTTAGAATAAAGTCTATTATTAAATGCAGATAAAATATTCTATTTTGCTTTTGCGAAGTAACCCGCGCCGACATTAGTTGTGAATTAGGAGCAATAATATTGCTATGGTAAAATATCTAATATTAACAATAAAAATGCAAATGATGAGAGTATCTTTGATATACATCCTTATAGTGACTTTATTGTCTTGTAATTCAACAAAAGTCACCAAAGATGTGGCTGCTGTCTCTGAAAAACCTAATATTCTTTTAATCGTCATCGATGACCTGGGTTATGCCGATTTCTCTCCGTTCAAGGAACATGATCAGACCATCTCTACACCAAATATTTCGAAGTTAGGCCACTCGGGTACTGTCTTTACCCAGGCCTATGTAACGGCACCGGTCTGTAGCCCGTCAAGAGCAGGGCTCATCACCGGTAAGAATCAATTCAGGTGGGACAAGCCGGCAAGTTGGGGGCCAGGCTTACCTGATGATGTAAAAACGGTATCTGAATATTTAAAGGATGCCGGATACGAAACTGCCCGGATAGGAAAAAACGATTTGGGCCAGAAATTTCATAGAAATGATGTCAGAGAGTATCCGCTAAACCATGGCTATGATGAATTTCTAGGATTTTCAGCACATGCACATGACTATTGGCTGAATTCTCAAAATATTAAAGACCGTACTCCGGATCCCTACGGCACCAGTGCTTTACTTGGCCCATTAATGTACAATATGACAGATAAAAGCTACGAAGAAGGCTATTTGACGGATATCTTTACGGACGAATCTATTGATTTTATCAAAAGAAAAAGAGACCAACCTTTCTTTTTAACCTTATCCTATAATGCAGTTCATCACCTGATTCATCAAGTGCCAAAGAAATATCTGGATAAGTATAATGTCAAAGAAATCCCTAACTATGACCCGGATAGCCTAATTGCTTTTTCCAAACATAAAGCCGGTTCTTATTCCGCTTATTATGACAAATACTCAAGAGTAGGTGCCATTCAACCGGAGGACCTCAGAAAATATTACCTGGCGAACCTGAACTGTCTGGATGATAATATCGGACGTGTTTTGACTGCCTTAAAAGATCAGCAATTAGAGCAAAACACCCTGATCATTTTTATTTCGGATAATGGCGGTTCTCCACTCACTGGTGCAAATAATTCTCCACTCACCGCAGGGAAGTACTCCTTATGGGAGGGCGGGATTAGAGTACCAATGGCGATGAGTTGGCCTGGAAAAATCGAAGCAGGAAAAGTAGAAACGCGATACGTTTCAGCTACGGATGTATTACCTACACTTACAAAGGTCGGAGGCGCAGTTGTCTCAGATGAAAACCTCGATGGGATAAGTTTATTTGAACCCCAGAAAGATCGCCTGTTGGTTTGGAAATGGCAAAAAACCTGGGCGGTACGGAAGGGCGACTGGAAGCTGACCAATGCGTATGAAAATCATTGGAAAAGTAAACCCTCTGCACAATACATTGCACCCATTAGAGACGATTTAACTTTGAAACTGTTCAACGTTGAAAAGGATCCGGGCGAACGAGAGGATTTGGCAAATACCCACCCTGAAAAAGTGAAGGAACTGGAAGCCGCCTACAAAAACTGGTGTGTGCAAAATATCGGCTCCAGGTAATAGGTCCCTGTTGCGTTGCATATCCGCTTCACATAACATAGGGGCTACTTTCGAATATTAGGAAGAGTGATCAATGGATGTAAGTATATTACTACTTTACAGCTAGGTTGACTGTAACCTGAACTGATAAATCTTTCTGAAAATAATCCCTGCACAATGATGACCCTTTGTAATACAAGGATAAGATAAAAAGTGAACCAGAATTAGCAGGGGAGAGAGGTTTGAGATAAATCGACAATAACGGCCAGTTATAGCAAAAAAAAACCGCTGTAATCTATCGATTATCAGCGGTCCAGCTAAAAAGCTTGTACCCGGAGCGGGACTTGAACCCGCACGCCCCGAAGAGCACAGGATTTTAAGTCCGGCGTGTCTACCAATTCCACCATCCGGGCGTCAACATCCTCTGATGTTGCTGCAAAGATAAAAAAAAGTCCTCCATGAGGAAGACTATTTTTTGAGCAGAAGACGAGATTCGAACTCGCGACCCCAACCTTGGCAAGGTTGTGCTCTACCAGCTGAGCTACTTCTGCTTATGCCCTCTTTTCTTGAGCGATGCAAATATAAGAACATCTTGTACAATTAGTCAAGCCATTTGCCGAAAATTTTTCAAATAAATAATTTTGTATATCTATTATATTGATAATTAATAAGTTATATGTAAAACGAAATGGATGAAATAATATAATAGCAGAATTATTAGCAATGAATGCGGGCTTAGATTTACATACTTCAATTGCTAGATGATTTGGGTATCAGTACCTTCTAAATTATCTAAAGCAATACGGGCTCATCAACGGTTATTATTTTCATTGTCTATTGAATAAAGGGTAAATAGTTTTTTTAAAATAGTTACTGCTGTTTAGTACATTTGATCTATTAATGAAGTAGCCAATAACATAATAAAAACTCATCTCCTACAATGTACTTACTCGGATATGACATAGGTAGTTCTTCCATTAAGGCAGCTTTAGTCGAGGCTGATTCAGGAAAGGCAATTCAGGTTGTCCAATCCCCTGAAGTTGAAATGGACATTATTTCTAAACAAGTGGGTTGGGCAGAACAGCAACCGGAAGTTTGGTGGGAAAATGTAGGCCTGGCTACCCAACGTTTACTTCAAAAAACGCAAGTTAACCCTAAGGATATTAAAGGCATTGGTATTTCCTACCAAATGCATGGTCTGGTTTTAATTGATAAAGATCAAAAGGTGCTGCGACCGGCAATCATATGGTGTGATAGCCGGGCAGTAGACATTGGAAATGAAGCCTTTGAAGCGCTTACTCAAGAAAAATGCATTTCCCATTTACTCAATTCTCCCGGGAATTTTACGGCTTCTAAACTCAAGTGGGTCAAAGACAACGAGCCTGAAATTTATCGCCGAGTACATAAGGTATTGTTGCCTGGTGATTATATTGCTATGAAATTAACGGGCGAAGCAAAGACGACCATCTCTGGTTTATCAGAAGGAATTTTTTGGGATTTTAAAGAAAATCAAATCGCGCAATTTCTCTTAGATTATTATGGGTTTTCAGCGGATTTAATTCCTGCTATCAGTAATACTTTTAGTCCTCAGGGATACACCACCAAGTCTGCAAGCGAAGCTACCGGGCTTTCAACAGACATTCCGGTAACCTATCGGGCGGGAGATCAACCTAACAATGCGCTTTCGTTAGGCGTGCTTAAGCCCAATGAAGTAGCTGCCACCGGAGGAACTTCGGGAGTGATATACGGAGTAGTGGACAAACTCATTTATGATGATGAATCTCGAATAAATGGCTTTGCCCACGTGAATCATACCTCCCAAAATCCTCGATTGGGTTTGTTGCTTTGTATCAATGGTGCAGGCATTCAGTATGCTTGGATGAAAAAACATGTTGCACCGCCTGGAATTTCCTATCCTGACATGGAGCAAATAATGAGCATTATTCCGGTAGGAGCAGAAGGGCTGCGCATTTTACCTTTTGGAAATGGGGCTGAACGAATTCTGTCTAATAACAATACAGGTGCTCAAGTCAATAATCTTCAATTCAATCGGCACACCCGCGCTCACTTTTATCGGGCTGCCTTAGAAGGCATTGCTTTTTCTTTTGTTTATGGTTTTCAGGTATTGAAAAAATTGGGATTAGAGCCTTCCGTGATAAAAGTTGGCAATGACAACTTGTTCCAATCTAAAATTTTTTCCATGACCATTGCCAATTTGCTGGGGTGTTGTATCGAAGTAGTAAAAACTACCGGTGCTGAAGGTGCCGCTAAGGCTAGTGGAATTGGTAGTGGTATTTATAAAAATTTAGAAGAAGCGATAAAACAAAATGAAGTTGAACATCAGTATTTTCCAAATCACACAAATACAGAATATCAGCAGGCCTATCATGGCTGGTTAAATGACTTATCAAAATTAATGCAATAGATCTGGTTTTTGATTCCTACTATATTTTTCATTCAGAATTATCATTATGTCAGATACAACTAATCAAAAAGTAAAGACCCAAGTGGTTTTAGGTGGCCGGGAATACTTCCCAGGTATACCTGGAATTAAATATGAAGGCAAAGCATCCAAAAATCCTTTGGCTTTTAAATGGTATAATGAAGACCAACTGGTAGCTGGAAAAACGATGAAGCAACACTTTCGATTTGCAGTTGCCTATTGGCATTCATTCTGTGGAACGGGTGGAGATCCATTTGGGGTAGGGACTAAAAATTTCCCATGGTTGGGATCGAACGACCCTTACGAAGCGGCTATTCACAAAATGGATGCAGCTTTTGAATTTATTTCGAAAATGGGCATTCCCTATTATTGCTTCCATGATTTTGACCTGATTGAAGAAGGCTCCTCTTTAGCTGAATCCGCTAAACGCCTTGAGTTCATTACCGATTATGCATTGAAAAAACAAAGCGCATCAGGTATTAAATTGCTCTGGGGAACGGCGAATCTAAAATCCAATCCGAGATACATGAATGGAGCTTCCACTAACCCTGATATTGAGGTTGTGGCCTATGCAGGGGCTCAGTTGAAAAATGCCTTGGATGCAACCATCAAGCTTGGAGGTGAAAATTATGTCTTCTGGGGAGGACGGGAAGGCTACATGAGTTTGTTGAACACGGATATGAAAAAGGAACTCGACCATATGGCTCGCTTCCTTCACATGGCAAAGGATTATGCCCGGAAGAATGGCTTCACCGGAACTTTTTTCATCGAACCCAAACCAATGGAGCCAAGTAAACACCAGTATGATTTTGATGCTGCAACGGTTATTGGCTTTTTAAAAGATAATGACCTGGATGGCGATTTTAAATTGAATTTGGAAGTCAATCATGCCACTTTAGCACAACATACTTTCCAACATGAATTACAAGTAGCAGTGGATCACAATATGCTTGGAAGTATGGATGCTAATCGGGGGGATTATCAAAATGGCTGGGACACAGATCAATTTCCAAATAATGTTTACGAACTGGTGGAGGCACTCCTGGTGATTTTACCCGCAGGTGGATTTCAAGGTGGTGGGGTGAATTTTGATGCCAAAACCAGACGAAATTCTACCGACTTGGAGG
>CBDUIU010000307.1:0-5609 GCA_965367335.1 uncultured Saprospiraceae bacterium | reverse complement strand
AGAGACCGTGTCAGCATAGCTGACACTGGGAGAGGAGGGACTTCCTGCAATCGCGGGAAGTCCCTCCTCTCTTAGCGTAGCGGTCTTAGCAGTCTTTTATGTCCACCCTAATAAGTAACACTAGCCATCGTGCGGTTAGTCCCTCTGATTTCAGCATACGCTGCAATGAGCTTCTTGACGGCTTTGTTAATCTTTTTCTCCGGATTACTCATGTCGTCATAGATCGAGCCCACGGCAGCACCATGCCAGATGACCTTTTTGGTTTTTCTATCGATCATATCAATGACCAGAGTACCTTCCGTGTATTCGTTCACATTTACCCAACCTGGATATCTCCAGTGTGGCCAGTAGTAACCATAATGTTCAACGTCTCTTACTGTTTTTTCTTTGACATAAAAAGCCACCACAACATCGGGATCTTTCTCAGGTCGATAACCCAAATCAGCCAATTCTTTTTGAATCGCTCTTTCTACACGTTGAGCATTGATAGGGTTAATACCCCGGTTAATTTCTTTTTTCCGTGCAAGTAATTGATAAGTTTCATATTTGGTGAAATCCACATTTCGCTCATGATCAGTGCTGATGCGAAAAGAAGCACAGCTGGAAAACAGGAATGCGAATAAGGCAATAAAAAGGAGGGGTGATTTTTTCATGATTTTTGGATTTTAATTATGTAGAAATTCTTTAGCTACTTTAAGAGGCCTTAGTGCGCCTTTGCGTTTGCGGGAATGAGATTCCATTCGCTGTAGAATATCTGTCAGGCTTTTGATGGCTTCCAGAATGTAAGGGCCTTTGTTGAGCATCACACATTCTGCCCGGGTAGACATGGCAGCATCGGTAATTTCGGCGCGTGTGGCTAAGCCATTTTTGGCCAGGTTGTCTAAGACCTGCGTTGCCCAGATGTTAGGGATCAGGGCAGCCTCACATAGCCAAAGTATTTCTTCCTGCACTTCGGCCATTCGTTCCCAACCAATCTCCACCGCCAAATCTCCCCGGGCTGTCATTACGCCAAAACTGGGACTTTTCATCGCCTGGAAAAGCAGGCTGGGTAGGTGGTTAAAGCCACTGTCTGTCTCAATTTTTAAGATAATCCCCAAATCCTCCCGGTTCAATTTTTTCAAGGCAGTCTGTAAACGAGCGATGTCTTTAGGGTGGTTAACAAAAGAGAAACCGATGAGATCCGCATGTTTAGTAATAAAGGGTAGTTGACATAAATCAACTTTGGTAGGGCAGGGGATGCGAAGCACCGTATCCGGCAAGTTGATACCTTTTTCCATCCGCAGCTTACTACCTTTTTTGGAAGCCCTTTTGATTTTTACCAGCAGGGTATCTTTTTTTACATTGATAATTTTACCGATGATCTTTCCATCATCAAATAAGATGCGATCCCCGGTTTTGACATCCCTGAAGATAGCAGGCAAAGTCGTAGATATTTTTGCAGGTATTGATTTCCCTTTTTCACTATGAGCATTTTTACCAATGATGTTTTTCCGATGTAGCTCCAGCAGATCTCCTTCCCATAAACGCAGGTAGTCGATCACTTTCTCTTTTTTCTTTTTCTTTTTAACGATCCGTTCAACGGCTCCCGTACGCAACTTCGGCCCTCCGATATCCATACAAATCCGGCAGTTTTTTCCGGTAGATTTTTCTGCTTTTTTAATGGCCTGGATGATCTGCTGCCAGGTTTGTTCGTTATCGTGTCCACAATTAATGCGGGCGATGGTCATTCCGTGTGTTATCAGATTCTTAACCAGTTTTTTATCCGTTGCGGCCTCAGACGGCAGCGTCACCATGATATGCGTTTGCAGATTTTTGGGAGGATCTCCAAGGATTTTTTGAGTGTTTTTATCCAGCAATTGTTTACTGCTAAAATAATTGAGTTGGAATTCCTCCAGGTTAGGAGTGGAAGGTTTTTGACTTGGCAGCGAACAGATCAAAAAGGAAATGATGTGCTCAATATTGGTGAGATTATATCTTTCGGAAGAACCAATTGAGGAAAGGCCAAGGTTAGCAAGCTCTTCTTGTAATTTACGAAGATCAAATGTCCGCAAGGTCAAATAATGGATAAGGTTTTTACCGCTGATCCGATAATTGGGATGAAGGCCATTTATAAGTTGCTGATGTTTGCTCTCTTGTGCTAAGAGTGCTGCTCGAATAGCTATCAGTTGTTCGACTAAGCTATCAATGCTTTTTTGTTTTGGGAGATAGTTTACCATTATTTTTGCAAACAAGATACCCGGGTCGGAGATCATATAAAATGATTCTTATCAATATTTGTAATGATAATAAGCATTCTGGCTGTCGCCAGGGCAGGTTGATGAAAATTAGGATGTGGAGTGATCATTTTCAAGACCTCTTGTCATCGGCCTTTGTAACTTAAATGGAAATTAATTGAGTCCTCTAATAAGTACCTTCAGTTTGTGTTCAGTTAAAAAATATACACCTGACTTAAGCTATACGATCATATTGGTCACCGTACTAATAGGTGTCCTGATCCTTACCAATCAGGAGCCTACGGTTTTTCAAAGATATCTAGGGCGGATAAATCCATTTTTGACTATTCTTATCAGCGGGATATTGGGAAGCCTTATGCTAACTAGTTGCTTAGCAAAAAATGGGTTTAAATGTTATAGCAGGATTAACCGGGCCATTTGGTATCAAATGTTAGGCTTGGTCTTCGGATTTGCAAGCATATCTATTGTTGTGGATATATTCCAACCATTTCCAAAGGATATGAACATCTTGTTTCCCCACTCGCTTTTATTCTATCCAGTCATTGGGTTTTTTGTTGAAATGCTTTTTCACATTTTTCCATTATCCTTGATTGATCTTATCCGAACAAGGCTATTTAAAAAAACAAACCAGGAGAAATTACTTTGGGGGAGTATACTGACTGTAGCATTATTGGAACCGACCTATCAAATAGCGATGGGTGATTACCCGCTTTGGGCAATGATGCTAATCTGGATTAACCTGGTATTCTTTAACCTGAGCCAGTTGATACTGTTTAAATCTCATGGTTTTTTCTGGATGTATTTATTTCGATTATTATATTACTTTTTATGGCATATTCTCTGGGGTGAAATACGCGTGTTTTTGTTATTTTAGTGTTAAAAGTGACTTTTTCATTTAATCCACGTCAAAAAAGCAACATGGAAACATTATTTAATGTATCTTTGTGGCAAGAGTAAAAAGGGTAATAAGTACCTAACTTACTCTGAATCAATTAAGTACTTAGGCTTTTAGCTTCCTTTCGCTAGGTTTTTTTTACCCATCTTTAGGTTTTTACAATCCTTCCTTAGTTTTTTCGAACTTATTTTTTTACTTATCCGTCCTGGTTTTCCAGTCCGGAGCATTATTTTTTTTATGAATATTTTTGTTGCAAAATTAAATTTCGACACAAGAGAGTCGGAATTGCAAGACGCTTTCGAAGCACATGGTGAAGTTGATTCAGTCAAAATCATCATGGACAAATTCACAGGCAAATCCAAAGGTTTTGGTTTTGTTGAAATGCCAAACGACGATGAGGCTCAGGCCGCAATCTCTGCCCTGAATGATCAGGAATTTGATGGTCGTACTATCGTTGTTAAAAAAGCCGAACCACGTGAAAACCGTGGTGGTGGTGGATTCAACCGCGGTGGCGGTGGCGGTGGTGGCTATAATCGCGGCGGTGGCGGCGGTTATGGTAACAGATACTAGAGACCGATTGGGCAGTTTTTCTGCCTACGAACGATAGATATTTGAATGAAAAAGCTTCGGGAAACCGAGGCTTTTTCTGTTTTTGGGCTAGTTATTTTGGTGCTTAGGGTACATTCCAACTTGATAAAGGTCAATTATATTAGTGGAAAAAGTCATTTATTATGATTTGGGAATTGATTAAATTGGAATAAAGAATAAACTTCAATCTTTTCTTAACCCCCTAATCCCAATAATCATGAAGCATTTCTTAGCCCTCCTCTTCCTAGTTTACAGCCCCTTTTTTATATTCGCTCAATGCCCTTCTGGTAATCTTACCTTTGACACCCAGGATCAAATCGATGATTTTGCCATCCTCTATGCCGGATGTACTGACTTCGATGGCAGTATCTACATTGGAGAAAGCAGCCCAGGGAATATCATCAGCCTGGCTGGGCTGACTGGTCTTGAATCCATCAGCGGTGATCTGTTTATCGAATACAATACCAAGCTGCCCCATTTATCCGGATTGAATCAACTCAAATCGGTTGGCGGCGCAGTTTATATCGGTTTTAATAAGGCCCTGTCCAGCCTGAGTGGACTGGATAACTTGTCCACTATTGGTGGCTTTCTGGATATTTGGACCAACCCTTCCCTGACCAGCTTAACTGGACTGGGTGACCTGGTATTTATTAACGGCTCCTTATTCATCGGGTTTAATAATGCCCTGACTGATGTTTTTGGATTGGAAAAATTAGCCTTTGTAGGTGGTAACTTTGACCTGGGTAATAACGCTGTACTTACAAACCTGACCAGCTTAAAAAAATTAAAAGCGATTGAAGGTTGTCTGAATATCTATAATAATTCAAGCTTGAATACTTTATCAGGCCTTGACAATATAGACCCGACCACCATCACTGATCTGGAAATTATTAGCTCAAATAACCTGGCGCACTGCGAAGTGATGTCAATCTGTGATTATATTGGCTTAGGCGGCACTGCTACCATATCCAGCAATGCGACAGGCTGTAATTCTATTGAAGAGGTCCTTGGCGCCTGCGCTTTTGTCCTTCCGGTAGAGTTGGTTCACTTTGCTTATTACCTGGAGGAAGGATCCGTGGTGCTAGCATGGCTAACGAGTACAGAGCAAGATAACCTGGGCTTTGAAATTGAGAAATCAAGAAATGGCAGTTTATGGGAGACCATTGGGTTTGTTGAAGGGAAAGGTACTACAGATCAAGGACACGCCTATGCTTTTCAAGATCATCATCCAGTTTACGGAGAGAGCTATTATCGACTAAAACAATTTGATTACAACGGCCAGTTTGTGCTGTCAAAAGTCCTTGTGGTTAGAAATGATGCCCTCGGAATTAAGGTTAAAAGCTATCCCAATCCGTCCAAAGAGGTTGTGAATTTTGTAATTAATTCGCCTGATGCTACACGGATGAATATCCAGCTAACAGATAACTTGGGAAATCTGATTTGGGACAGTGGCCTGATCGAAAAGACTGATTATTGGACCAAAGAATTTCAGATACAGAAGAGTGGGGTGTACCTGCTGCGTGCTCATGTGGGCAAAAATGTGATCAATAGAAAAATTGTCATTTTAGATGACTTATAAAAAATGAGCTTGTTCTCTATACAACGGTGATCGGTGCATTGGCTATTTTTCCTGCTTTGTTTTTGGGCGTGCTTAAAGGTAATTTTCATTGTTAGCTACCCAGGGGTTCTCAAGACGAAAATCACCTGGGCCGCTGATAAAAACTACCTCTCAACCAGGCGTTTTTTGATACCTTATCTGATCAAATAAGCTGATATGTTACACAATATCCTCACACAGCTAACAATCGGAGTTAAATTGGTTTGCTTAGGTTGTTTGTTCCTTTACGTCAGCATGCCTGCCATAGCCCAGGATGCCAGGGAGATCGTCCGTA
>CBDUIU010000306.1:0-5661 GCA_965367335.1 uncultured Saprospiraceae bacterium | reverse complement strand
TGGTAATCAATCTGTATTGAATGGTGTACGTTTTATTTGCCTTTGCCTTGCTCAATTTTTTAAGATATGCCTGGATCTTATGTACATCATCCGGATGAGTTAAGCAGATCATTACTTCACTCCCCATTTCTTCTAATTCTGCTGAGGTGTAACCGGTGAGGCTTTCAAAGGAGTGATTAGAAAAGATAATTTTTTGCTCTATCAGATCATAGATATAAAAATTGCCAGGAAATAACTGAAGGAGACCCTTTAAAAACTTTGATTTTTCTTTCATCTCAGCCGAGACCCGGTTAAAATCTGTAATATCAGTATAATTAACCACCACGCCGGCATTACTGTCTTCCAGGGAAATATAGGAATGAATTTCCTGTAAGTACCATTTTTCTTTATCGGTTATAATTTTTTTTCTCCGGGTAATTTTGTTATCAATAACAGCTCTGATATCATTTAAAAAATGAGGATCGGGTAGCGAGAAGTTGGTAATAGCCCGACCGATGTCAGAGGCCTGCAGACCGATGATATTACGGATAGAAGGAGTGTATTTTCTGATTTGTAACTGACTATCTAAAAACAAACTGGCAATAGGCGAACTGCTGATTAAATTCTCTATATCAGAGTTTAGCTCTAATAATTTAATGTTCTTTTCCTGAAATTCTACGTTGACGGTGTACAGCTCTTCATTGACCGATTGCAATTCTTCATTGGTGCTTTGTAATTCCTCATTGGATGAAACCAACTCTTCATTGGTAGCCTGGGCTTCTTCATTGGAAGATTCCAGCTCTTCTATCGTGAGTTGTAAATTTTCATTGGTTTCTTCGAGCAAATTTTGTAATTGCTGGATCTCAGTATGGGTAGCGGAGTCAGTCTCAGTGATCGGCAAAGGGACCTGATTCGGGGCGAGGTCCTCCACTTGGATAGCAATGAGGTAGAATTTCTCGTGAGGATAACTTCTCTGTTCAAAGCGGTCAAAGATAATTTTTGCAGTTTGAATTTTTCCGTCAAAAGAAAAATTGATCATTTTCGAAATGATCTCGGTTTCTTCTAAAGATTTGGAAAGAGTGCGAATAGCGGTGGTGACCGGAACCTGAAATTCTTTAGGCAATAAACGGAGCAAATTATTGGAAAAGCCCTCCGGTGGTAACGAACAGATCAAGCGCAAACTACCATGGGTTTCCAGTATTTGGAAATTTTCATTGATGCATATACATACGGAGTTGGTTACCAAAGCCAATCGTTTGGCGAGCTGCACGGTTAATTCCGTAGTAAATTCAGGTGATTTTTTTGAAGTTACCCTGCCTACACTGGTGTAAAAGACTTCATTGGAAATTTGATGCCGGTCGTATTCAATTATTTTTTTAAAAACCTTTCCCCGATGATCGATTACCTCGAAGTTTCTGGAAAAGATACCTAAGGATTCACTGGACCCCAGGAATAAATAGCCATTGAGGTTCAGGGCATACAAAATGTTTCTGAGGGTTTTTTCTTGTGCTGAATTTTGGAAATAGATCAATAGGTTTCGACAGCTGATCAAATCCATTTTGTTAAACGGGGGATTTTGTAAGATGTCGTGATTTGAAAATACAATGTGTTTTCTTAGATGAGGCTGTACCACATAGGATTTGTCCTCCCGTTTAAAATATTTAGATAGATATTCCGCTTCTACATCAAAAGCAATATTCAATCCAAAGTACCCTTTTGAAGCTTTTTCTATAGCTTCGGTGTTAATATCAGTCGCAAAAATCTTAAAGGTCAGCTTCTTATCATTATTAATTAGGCCCTCCTTCATCAATATGGCTAAAGAATAGGCTTCTTCTCCGGTAACTCCGCCGATGACCCATATTTTTATAGTCTCTCCCATTCCTTTACCGGCAATGATCTCAGGGATTACTTTTTCTTTTATCGTATTGAAATGGGTTTTATCGCGAAAGAACCGGGTGACCCCTATCAGAAACTCACGAGCTAGAATGTCCTGTTCTCTTGGATTTTTTTCCAGGAAAGTTTTATAATCAGCTATTTTTTCGAGTTTATTAATATTTTTCCGCTTGATGATCCTACGTTTCAGGGTTTGCCTCCGGTAGGTAGTAAAATCGTATTTTGTTTCTCTCTTGATGGTCTCAAGGATATGGTCAATAAGACGAGCCTCTTTTTTCTGGTCTGTTCTATCCACTTCATCAAAATAAGCAGCTAACTCCGCTGGAATTTGCGCTGCGTCTAATACAAAATCAGCAAGACCTGCACCTATAACACTTAAAGGCATTCCGGGAAAACCACTTTCTTCCGGATTTTGTACCACCACCAGACCGCCTACTTCCTTGATGGCAGCGGCACCTTTCGTGCCGTCCGAACCACTACCGGAGAGGATGACACCAATGGCATTTTCAAGTTGTTCTTCAGCCAAAGAGGAGAAAAAAATGTCGATGGGAAAATTTAATTTGTGAGTAGGAGCCCGATCTGTTAATTTCAGCGTATCCCCTTGTAGGATAATATTCTTTTCACTTGGGATCAGGTAAATATGGTTCGGCTCGATCATCATTGAATCCGTTGCCACCAAAACAGGCATGCTCGTTTTTCGTCCCAGTAAAGTATCCTGTAAGCTTTTCAAATCAGGCGATAAATGTTGGACCACCACAAAAGAAAATCCCATTTCGGCCGGGCAATTGGAAAAAAAAATATCCAAAGCTTGCAACCCGCTTGCAGAAGCACCAATGCCTACTATTTTTTGTTTCTGAGACGAAACATCCGAGTCTTTAGCCATGATGATTATTTGTTATTGATCAAAATACCATCATGTATCAATTGAAGCTGCCTTCTCAGTAATTCTATTTCCGAACTAAAGGTGGCAAAATTAATGACATTGGTATTTAATATTCGATACGAATGTAAGCAACTTTCCTTAATTCGATTTAAGAGGGAAAGTTGGTTTTTCGCTAGGGTGTCTGCATAACAGATCTTGATAAATTCGATGGCCCGAAACAGGTCACGGTCGGATAAAAAATCAGCAACAGTTTTTCGGTTTTTTTCACGATTTTTTGATGGCAGTTGCTTCAGGATCGAATAGTCAATGTAAGGGGGGGCTGTCTTATAGATAGGGATCTTTTCAGCGTTTTCCATAATTAACCAATGCCCGGTCTCTTCTTTTGAAAGTAGATACGTATGTTCTCCTAAGGTGTCAAATTTGAATTGCAGTTTCTTGGAATGACAATCAACCCAGTAGAGTTTCCAGAATTCTTGGGTAGTGACCACGGCATTCTGCTGGAATAAGTTAATAGTTTCTATTGATAGAATTTTAAACGAAGAACCGAATTGGGCAAGATCCAATTCCCATTTGTACTGTTTTTTATGTTTGATATTACCTTCTATTTCAAGAAAGGCAGGTCTGTCTTCAAGGTAATACTCAGCCAGCAAGGTGCGGTAAGATCTTGTAGATCGATTAATATCGAGATAGGCTTCGAACTTTGCGGCCACCGCTTTAGAAATTACTTTATTTATAAAATCTTTTATAGTATCCTCTTCACTGATATGCAGGATAATAAGTTGTTGCAAATATTGATGGATTAGCGCGAGCTTTTTTCGTTTTGCCGGACCGGCGTAAAAAGTAGATTTGGATTTAAATCGAGTGAAGAAATCTTTAAATAAAATAAAATCGTTTTGCTGGGCATTAATGTAATCACAACAAAACTGATAGGAGAATCCTTTCTCTTGCATGAGATTTATATTATCCAAAAGCTCTTTTCGTAATTGAGCGTCCTTCATACTAGTAAACTACAACAAAAAAATCATAGTGTTGTAAAATTTGTTGTGGTTTTTCATATACCATCAAAAAATGATTTCTTTCCTTTGATAAGGACATAAGAGGAAAATCTTGCTTTGGTAACATGTGATCATAATGAAGCTCTGTCTTTATGTATATTTTTTAAAATACGCAAAGAACCTGTCCCACAATTGAGTAGTGATCTCGAGTCTTATCTTTTTTAAGAAAAGCGATCCGATCTTAAATTAAAGGTGCTCCCATATAAGGGGTAAAACTAAGTTTCAGAAAATTAGCTAGTTTTTGATCACATGTTGCTGGAGCTCTTTGCGAAAGAAGTCCTTAATCGTTCGTGTAAGTATAGAAGGTCAAATTCGAAACATTTGCACATGTTCTTCCCTCCACAAACAAAAACTTCACTCATTTTTTGCACGCTGCGTGATAATCTATAACATTAATATCCACAACTTCTTAAAGCGGATTGAAATGTCTCCTATCACTCTCTTTGCTAAAGCGGCTCACAATTCGAAGTATTTAGTACCTGCTTATCCATACCATAGCTACAAGCTTTTTGAGTTCAGCATTTGAAAATTGTTATAGGTTTTCGTCGCCAATTAACCTGTTCTGGGTTTCGGTCGGGACAAAGACCGTAACAAAGGCAGAGTGATTAATTCAAATAGTTTCTAAGATGCCTAATGATATGTACAAGACCATAAACGTTGTCATAATTGAGGATAGCCGCGCAGATCTGGAACTCATCAAGGTGGCTTGTCAAAGCTTGCCTTTTAAGGCAAACTTAATGCATTTTGAAGATGGTACCAGACTGGGTAAGTACTTACAGAATAATGCACTCTTACACTATTCTTTTTTTCTGATAGACCTAAAAAATCCCATTATGGATGGATTAGAAGTGCTTCAAGAATTGAGAACTAAGGCAGTAAAGTGCTATAGTCCAGCCATTATTTTTTCAAGCTCATCTGCTGAACAAGATATCAGGGAATGTATTGCGGCAGGGGCAAATGCTTATGTCCTTAAGCCGAACACTTACGATGAGTTTGAAAAAACGGTCCATGGCATCTTCTTTTTCTGGGGGATATTAAACAAAACAAGTCTGTCCAATCAGTTAGGACGCCTGCAATAGGAAAAGAATGCCTCCATGATGAAAATGTTGGATGATCATGTGGGGTTGAATATGAAGGAACTGAATTCTGCAAGATCTGATTTAGGCGGATAATTGCATTATAGATAATTGACGAATTTCTTGTTACATTAGGGCCGTATAATAAATATTGTCTTCAACTATGAACCTTATTTTCAAATTTTTATCAATTGTTTTCCTTTGTATCTTGATGGCTTCTTGTGGAAAGCAGGAAAAAAGGGTCCTACTCTTTGCCCAGCCTACCGAAGGCAATCGTGAATCTATCGAAAAGGCTAAAACAGCTATCGAACAAGTAGGGGAGACCTATGGCTTTTCCGCAATTTTCACGGAGGATACGGAGCCTTTTACCGAAGACTCCCTTCGTCAATACAGGGCAATCATCTTTTTAGCGACCAGTGGTGAAATGCTGGATGATGTGCAAAGAGCCGATGTAGAAAGATTTGTGCAGGCCGGAGGTGGACTGTTGGGGTTGGATGCCCTACCGGAAGTCAAAAATGAATGGGCCTGGTATCACCAGCAAATGAGCAGTCCGGGTGCTCAGATATCTATACCTTCTGAACAGCTTGCCGACCAAATCAATGCTGCGGTTGGCAGCATCCCATTAAATTACCAACTGGCAAAAACCCAACGTGTTCCGGAGGAGACCAAATTTGTTAAGGAGGTACTTGATTTCAATCTTAACGAACCCATGGAGCTGGACGAACTTCCCGGGCGGGGAATGCTTTTTGTAGAGAGAAGAGGAGCACTCAAGTTA
>CBDUIU010000305.1:0-5695 GCA_965367335.1 uncultured Saprospiraceae bacterium | reverse complement strand
ATCTAACCGCTTCTTCTGTCAAGGTTTTATCTTTGCCATTAGTCCACCTACTTAAGCTTAAAAACTGGCTTGTATTTTTACTGTTCTCTTGTAACTCTAAGCAGATATAGTTAAGGGCATTTGCTTTAAAAATAATTGATCACTTTCAGGTTTTTCCAATCCACAAACTACAAATCATGAATAAAATTTTCCACCTATCCACCTGCAACACCTGTCAACGTATTATTGGCGAACTCAATAACGGAGAAGGCTTTGAACTACAAAATGTCAAAGAAAAACACATCTCTGCCAAAGACCTGGACGCTTTGAAAAAACAAACAGGTTCTTATGAGTCTTTATTTAATCGTCGGGCGATGAAATATCGTCAACGAGGTTTGCATGAACAAGAACTTAGCGATAAGGATTATCGCAAATTGATTTTGGAAGAATATACTTTCCTCAAACGCCCTATCATCATTATTGACGGAGAGGCATTTGTTGGGAATGGGAAAAAAACCGTAGCCGCTGCCAAAGAAAAACTTGGTATTTAAGTTTTAATGAACTACTTAATTCAACAGTCCAGGCACTTATTAGCTATATTTAACCTGATAAACCTTATGCAGCAAATATCCAAATCACATATTGCCGACTACTTTCGAACCCTGCAAGATCAGATCTGCCAGCAACTGGAAGCGGCTGATGGTACGGGTCGTTTCCAGGAAGACGCTTGGGATCGCCCGGGTGGAGGAGGAGGTCGTTCCCGAGTAATTATTGGCCAACACATCGAAAAGGGTGGTGTGAATTTTTCAGCCGTTGAAGGAACACTCCCTGAGAAAATTGCCAATGCTTTACGCGTGGAAGCCGGGGCTTCATTTTTTGCTACTGGTGTAAGTATTGTGTTACATCCCGCAAACCCTCAGGTACCCATTATCCATATGAATGTCCGATACTTTAAATTAAGCACCGGACAATGGTGGTTTGGTGGTGGCATTGATTTGACTCCTCACTATATCCGGGATAAGGATGCTATCTTTTTTCATCAATACCTCAAACAAGTATGCGATCAACATCACAGCGATTATTACCCCCGATTTAAACAGTGGGCGGATGATTATTTTTATATAAAACACCGTAAAGAAACCAGAGGTGTCGGAGGAATTTTCTTTGACCGGCTGAGTGATCAGGATGGTTTCTCTCAAGCGGAACGATTTGCCTTTGTCCAATCAGTAGGGGAGGCTTTCTGCCCAATTTATACTAAATTACTGCATCAATACAAGGACCAGGATTTTACGGAAAAAGAAAAGCAATGGCAGTTTTTGCGAAGAGGTAGATATGTTGAGTTCAATTTGGTCTGGGATAAAGGAACCAAGTTTGGACTGGATACTGAGGGCCGAACTGAGTCGATATTAATGAGTTTACCGCCCACTGCGAATTGGGTCTATAGTCATCAGCCGGAGCCGGGTAGCCCGGAGGCTTACACCCTTAGCCGTTTGCAAAAAGGAATAGATTGGGTAAATGTAGAAGCTACGGTGTAAGAATGAAGAAAACACCTTATTGGCAAAGCAAGATCAAAGGATCTGTTTGAATAACGTTACTTTTATTGCCAGCTTGGTCTAGAATGTATATCTCAAACACAACGGTATCTCGGTCAATAAAACCTACAGTTTGTTCACAAGCCCGGCGATTGTTTGGGTCGGTATCCAGGATTTTACAACAAACACCTTGTAAACGCACCGAAATTGTACCTGATATACCATTTCCAGCTCCTTGTTGCGGAACCAATGGCAAGGTACTAGCAGGAGGATTCAGGTCATTATCGCGCGTATCCGTTAGAAAAACATAAGGTTCATTTGTGTTTTCAATATCTCCGATGTCTCCGTCACCATCTGTAAAAGATAAATTGACCCAAAGTGAATCAAATTCCTGGATGACAACTGGCGAACTCCAGCTATCAAATTCAATTTGTGGTTCATCCGGGTAATTTGGTGGCTTTGTACACCCTGAGATGAGTAGAGAAACAGAAATGATGACTAGCGAATGGTAAAACATCTTTTTCATAGAAAACGCGTTTGTGTATTTTTTCAACCTTGCTATTTATACAACTTAAAAAAACAGCTGAATGTTGCATTCTGACCCAGCAGTCACCCGCCAAACATTGGTTAAAAAGATCCGTACCGTTACGGTGGTTAGTTTTGAGGAAATTTGCATGAATGTATTTAGCTATCAGGCTAAAGAGAATCAATTATACAAAGAATTTTTACAATTATTAGAAATAGATCCACAGGACGTAAGCTGCCCGGAGGAAATTCCTTTTTTGCCCATTGAGCTTTTTAAAACCCACCGGATCAAAACCGGGGAATGGCCGGTAACAGAAGTCTTCTCCAGTAGCGGCACCACGGGCAGTAGCACCAGCATGCATTTGTTACGGGATCCGGAATGGTATCAGCAATTGAGTATTCGTGGATTTGAAGAACGTTATGGCTCCATAAAGGATTGGTGTATCCTCGCTTTACTTCCCGCCTACCTCGAACGGCAGGGGAGTAGTCTGGTCTATATGGTTCAACAATTTATGGAGGCTTCCGGGCATACGCAAAACGGTTTTTACCTCAATGACCTCGAAAAGCTGAATCAGCAAATCAATTTATTGAGAGGTAGTCAGCAAAAGGTACTGCTGCTGGGGGTGAGTTTTGCCCTGCTTGATTTTTCTGAACAGTTTCCACAAGACCTAAGCCACCTGACGATCATGGAAACCGGGGGGATGAAAGGGCGTCGGCAGGAAATTACCCGGGCGGCATTACATCAACGTTTAAGTAAGGCTTTTCAAACGGACGTCATCCATTCAGAGTACGGCATGACGGAATTATTGTCTCAAGCATGGTCTTCCGGGCTAGGCCAATTTCTCCCTTCTCCGACGATGCGGATTTTATTGCGGGAGATCACCGATCCTTTTGGGCTCGTGCCACAGGGCCGCAGTGGGCTGATCAATGTCATTGACCTCGCTAATATTGATACGATTAGTTTTATCGCAACGGATGATATCGGCAGATCGGCGGAAGGTGGTTATTTTGAAGTGCTTGGAAGATTGGATTACAGTGATATCCGGGGATGTAATTTAATGGTGGAGGCTTGAGGTCATTATGTTCAAAATTATGAAGTCTGGTCGTAAGCTTACCAGACAGACAAGAACTGCAAGTCAGTTAATTTGCTAACTTAGAAAGGCAATTAAAACCCCTGCTGCGACGGCGCTTCCGATCACTCCGGATATATTACTTGACATAGCGTATTGTAAAATATGATTACGGGGATCATGTTGCAAAGCGATTTCATTAGCTACTCTTGATGCCATAGGTACGGCACTTAATCCCGTAGCGCCAATGAGCGGGTTTATTTTTTTTGCGGAAAATAAATTGTAAAATTTTACGGCAAAAATGCCGCCCAGGATGGAGATAGCAAAGGCTAGAAAACCACCTACGACAATCATTAATGTCTGCTGGTTGAGGAAAGTGGCAGCCGTCATCGTCGCACCGACAGTTAGACCCAGAAAGATGGTGGCTGTATTCATGATAGTTTCCGATGCAGCTTTGAACAGCCGACTAGTGTCTGATCCGATTTCCTTGATCAGGTTGCCAAATAACAACATCCCTACTAATGGAACCGAGCTGGGGACAAGTATAGCTACAATGATAGCCAACATGATAGGGAAGATGATTTTTACTGTCCGTAAATTATTGATCTTCATTCGATTAGGGTACGCACGCTCTTGTTCTTTCATGTTGATTTTTAATTCCTTTTCTGAAACCGTGTACTTAACAACTAACGGAATGATCACCGGTACCAATGCCATATAAGAATAAGCAGCAATGGCAATGGGGCCCAGGAGGTGAGGTGCTAATTTGATCGAAGTGTAAATTGCTGTAGGGCCATCTGCTCCTCCGATGATTCCCAATGCTCCGGCTTCTTTTACGGTAAATCCTAACAAAACTGATGCGAGTAAAACTGAGAAAATTCCTATTTGAGCTGCAGCCCCAAAAAAAGCAAGTCGTAAATTGCGTAACATTGGCCCAAAGTCCGTCATGGCTCCAACACCCAGGAAGATCAAAGGCGGCAGCAAACCGGTCTTGATGAGTAGATAATAAAGCATATTCATGATACCGTGATCCTTGGCAATTTCCAGGATAGTCAGATGTAAAATATTATTCTCTTCGGTAGCAGGAGTGACACTCATCTGACCTCCGGGAAAGTTTGCTAGTAGAAGTCCAAAGGCAATCGGTACCAGCAGTAGTGGTTCATATCTTTTAACAATACCCAGGTACAGCAATAACAGTGCAATCGCTAACATTAAGAGGGTGCCTGGAGAAGCGATGAGCTCTCCCAGTGCGGTCATGTCGTATAGTTTTTCTAGTATCTCCATAAATTTAATTGAGGCAAGAACGCAACAGCACATGGATTAGCACCTGGTAATTGTCTATTTGATTTTGATCAAAATATCATCTTCTTCTACTTCATCTCCATTTCCTTTTACGATCTCTACCACAACGCCCTCCTTATCTGATGCAATGGCATTGATGACTTTCATTGCTTCTATGTATGCGACCGTATCGCCTTTTTTAATTTTATCCCCAACTTTGATCGGTATTTCAGTACTATCCCTGGTGAGGTAAAATTTGCCTTCCAATGGTGCGATGATGGTTTGATATTGGCCATTTTGTACCACCGGAGCAGGACTGGGTTTAGGTGCAGGTGGAGCATTGGAAGGAGAGGAGCTAGCTACTTCCTCGTCATAACTGACGGTGACTTTAAACTGCTCTCCATTAACATCGATATTCATCGTGTGGGGTTGGGGAGTAGGGTAAGCAGCAGGCACTGTTTTGGTGGGCGTAGCTACTGCGCCGGTAGCTTTCTTTTTGCGTTGTTCCAGGTCTGCAAGGAAGCGTTCTTTTGCCACTCCGGATTTGTAATCTTCATACTGGCTAGGATGCATCGCATATTCGAGTAACTCTTCATCGTCCTCTCCGTAATCCCATCCTTTTTTATCCATTTTTGCCGCAAAAAGCTCCAACTCGTCTGGATAAAGGTCTTGGGGGTAACCTTTGAAAAATTCACGGTTCTGCGCTTTAGCCATTGAAATAATTTCTTGCCCCAGCGGACCCGGAAGCTGCCCCGATCGACCTAAGATCATCGACCAGGTATTTTCATCGATCATGCTCCAGCGGTCTCTACCCTTTAATTGTTGCATTACATTCATCAAAGACACATTCTTGACATATTGGCTGAACGGAGTAACCAGGGGTGGATATCCCAATCGTGGCCAGACGTGCTTGACCTCTTCAAATAATTCCACCAGTAAATCATCTTCAGACAATTCCGGTTTACCATTTTTCTTAAGCCATTTATTTAAACTGGTCAGGTTGTTTTTCAGATCTGACATTAGGCTGCCCATCATACCACCTGGTAAACCTGGCCCAATCAACAAAGAGTTCATAAAACGATTTCGCGGAGCTATATAGTAGCCAAGGAAATCATCGATAAATTCCTGAGTTAGTTTCCGGACTTCCATATAGGCCTTCATATTAATTTCCGGAACGTCAAATCCAGCATCTTTTAACATGGCATGAACTGCCAGCAAGTCGGCGTGTCCAGTACCCCAGGAAAGCGGTTCCATTCCTACATCGATGATGTCGGCTCCGGCCCGGGCCGCTTCAAGTGAACTGGCAAT
>CBDUIU010000304.1:0-5716 GCA_965367335.1 uncultured Saprospiraceae bacterium | reverse complement strand
CGGTTACGGAGCTCCTGCTTTAGAAGATTAGACAGAAAACTGAGGTCTTCGATTCTACTCGTAAGTGGCTTTGGGTTATACAGCTTTTCTACTAACAATTTTTGCATGTATTCCTCTTGCTGTTCATATTTAGCCAGCCTTTCTCGTCTACAGTCAGGGCAATCACAACGGTCTTTATCTTTCAGTGGCTCCATGATATGCTCACGAATGATGCTATCGGCCGCTTCCCCGTTCTCATAATCCATTACACCAGTATCATTCTCATTTTGATGAACAATATCCTTTTGGATACGATTATATTCCCGCTGTAGCATGAATTTAGGAATATCATTGGAGATACTGTAGACCTCTAACTGCTCTTTAATATCTTCTACATTTTGCAGTTTAGTTGTCACCTGATTGAGCACTGCATACACATTACGGTCAAACTGTTCCTCACTCAACTTAATGGACCAACGAATCCAATACACCTGTAACAAGATGCTTCCCAGCATAGCTATTCCCATCAGACCTATGATAATCCATATCGCTCGTTTATCCATGCAAGAAGTACTTTTTAAACCTCGATTAGTAATGAAGAACCCTGCAAATTTAACCAATCACGCCCCGCGTTTCCTTACTTTAACACACATTTAACGTTCATTGTTCCTTATGTCAAGCTTATACAAATAAAGATAAAATTAATACATTCGGATGAGAAATAAAAACAGGGCTTCGAGACATCATCCCATAGCCCTGTTTTAGAGAAAGAAAAAACCTTAGGTCTTACTTTAGTGTAAAGCGAACGGTTATCCCTCCTTGAGTTGTCGTAATGGGGAAGGAAGATGAAACGCGCGGATCCGTTTTACTATAGTCAACAAAGAATCGCAGTGTAACCCGATCATTGATATTATAGTCAACAGATGGTGAAATCCTTAGCGTTTTGGTTCCCCGGGTAGATTGTGGCTCTGAGAATTCCTGATCCATGATCTGTACGGAGGTGACATCATCACGGAAAGAAAGATCAAATTGGAATTTCAGGTTACTTCCTTCTCGTGCTTTTTGTTTTCCTTTCTTACCATCAGTTTCTTCCTCGTCTTTTTTACTTTTTCTTTTTCGTTTCTTACTGGAAGATTTTTTCTTGCTTCCGGTCAAAAAGGCGATATCAATATCCTCAATCGTATAACCAAACCCAACTACGAATTCTTTGGCTCGAGATTCATTTAAACGATAATCTAATAAATTAAAAGCCAGGTTCCGCGATTGATTATAATCCAGCTTGAAATTCATCTTATTTTTCAATTCCACATTTATTCCTAATAATGGAGAGAATCGCTCGTCGATGACCACATCCGGAATTTCAAACCGGGAATAAAAGTTACCTTCTGTGCTTTTTAGCGAAGGACTACTTTCCACGAAGTCACGATCCGTCGCATAGCTATTAACCGTTAATGAAGACTGGTAACCATGACTGATTTCAAAGCGAGTGAATATCTCCTTAAAAGCATCCAACTTACCAAGTCCGTCAAAATTGACCTTCCAGTTCACCTTCGGTAAAAGCTTAAACAGGACTTTGGTATAATCCGGGTTTAGCTCAACTGAGTTGGCGTCATCCCCATTATAGGCAGCTAAAAAGGCTGGCAGAATAATATCCTGCTGGGTTTTACCATAGCCTTCCGAATACGCCGAGCCATCTTGAGAGTGGGTGCCTGCCCCTATCCTTTGAGAAATAATTGCCCGGTTATCTTCAAATTCATTAAACAAGGCCAGAAGCTCTTCGTCACTGTCCTGAAATAAGGTTCTCATGGAGAAATAACTCATTTGGAAAGAACCGATTTCTCTGGGAATCAAGTGAACTAAATCTTCAAAGTTTCCAGTGATATTATCAAAGAGCGTATCTTTAAAGTAAAGCGATTTGTTTTCGGAAAAGCGCCGGTTGGCCTCCAGCTCTACTCTAAATCCGGGAAAGGGCTCAATCGTAACACGACCGGTGATGTTCTCGGTATAATTCTGTAAAACCTGTTGATTGAGGAATACCGTCTCCGACATCCATCCATCATTTGCGGCTTGCCTTAACCAATCGTTCTGACCATCGCTAAAGGCAATGTTGGGTTGTAAACCCGCAACAAAGTCCCAGCCCGGCGCCTCAAAGCCTTTTGAAAGCCCCAGCAGTTCTGTCTGTGGCATAAAACCAGGAATAACAGTACTAAACTCTTCGGAATACGTTAAGCGTGCTTTGCGCAACATCATTAACGGGCGTATCAATACCCTGGCAATCGCAGAGGGTTCACCGTCCTTTTTCTTCTTTTCTTTTTTCTTCTTTTCTTTTTCTTCTTCTTTACTTCCTGGGGTTGGTTTCCCATTTTTATCAAGTGTGGTTTTGGGATTATCCTTGCTATCAGCATCTTTGGACTTGCCATTCCGGCCACTCTTGCTGTTTCCTTTTTTATCATCCGCATCGTCATTCTGGGCATTCCTGCCGCCACGCTTTGCTCCTCGTTGATTCGCTTTTTTACGACGCGGTTTATTGATCTTGGATAAAAATTTAGACTTGTTGTAAAGCTTTTCAAAATTTAAATTACCACTGACCTGGCGAGTCTGGTTATTCTGTATAACGTTACCCAATGAGTCCACCAGACTTAAAGAAGTTGTACTCCAACTATATCCTGCATCATACTGGGCTTTAGCATCCACCCAGTCCATAAAGGGAAGTTTGTTAATGGGCACTTTCCAATTCAAGCCAAGATCGTGTTGGTAGTTTTTCGTACGACCAAAATCTTTGATGTTTTTCCAGATCTCAGCGCGTTGTTCGCTTTGGGGTATCGGTTGCAGAGTCTCGGGATCTATGTTTTTCAACTCATCGATCACAGCCTGGTTATTGGCATTAAAATTAAATTTCAGGGATTTAGATAGATCCCAGCCTAGGTCATAATTACGATCCCATGAAAACTGTTTGTTATAAAAAGTACTATAAATAGGGTCAAGATCCGTAAAACGATACTTCGTAGTTTGCTTTTCTCTCCGCATATTGGTGCTGAAAGCAAAAGAGTTGGGAAGTGGATTAAAATTAAAATCAGTAATAAATTTCAGGTATTTATCCTTCTTCACTATTCCCTTGAGCGGTGAAATATTTGCACCTCTCGTTGCATAACTATAGTTCAGAGATCCATTATGCGTTTTTATATTATCACTTTCAATAAATGGATCCCGTTTTTCCGTATCAGTAAAGGAATAGCTGGCACTAAAATTCTCAATATTCCAGGGCATCGGTGTCTTATCCGTCTTCGTTCGGTTTTTACGAACATTGGTCAAGTTAAAACTAGTAGTAGATGCGACCGTCTGCGCCTGCTCCCTAATCGATTCCTTAGCCGCCGAACTCGTCTGCGCGTCAATTTTTTCATTTAGCGGAACATCCAGATCAAAAGGATCAAACTTCGGACTGGAAATCGACTTGGAATGTTGAAAGAAAAATGGAATCGTCAACCCTGATTCCTCGGGTAAAAACTTAGCTAATTCAAGATTAGTAGAAACATCGTATTGATAGAGGTTATCTAATCGCTGTTGGTAGATCTTGTCTTCAATATCTCTGAATCCATTGGTTCTAATCTCTCCGGATAACCGTACCCCTCCAAAGTCAGCCAATTTAAAATCAGCTCGGGCAATGGCCGCGACGCCCCCTTCTTCTTTCAAACCGGTCACCCTTAATTCATTGACCCATACTTCTGAACAGTGGGCCACATCATCCCGGTTAACAATACCAATCATCAAGGAACCTACATCTCCTACCGAAGGATTTCCTTTAACCCTGATCTTACGGCCTGTCCCTGGCCGTTCCGGGTCGTCAATTTCGTAAGTAGACTGTTGAGAAAAACCTTCAGCACTTCGCAGCGCTTTTAAATCCTTTAATGCATCCAGGGAAATGTCAAACTCATTTACTAATGGCCAGACCAACCGTTGATAGGCTGTGGCATTACTAGGATCAACATTAGCAGTGTCAGACTCTGACAATACCAGCGGCAGCTCATATTCATAATAGTTATTTTCCAGGTCAGAGCCAAACCGCATAAAGACCGACAGGTCGCCATCTTCCAGATCCGGATCTTCTTCTTTTCGTTCTCCGTGTACAAACATTTTGATCCGGCTATAAAAACGCAGATCCTGATTGAAGAATTTATAAATTCCACGAGCTGCATCTTTTTCCAGGTTACAAACTTCCAGCGCCAGAGATTGCTCATTTTGCAAAAGGTTGGCCTGTACCGTATTATTGGATTGCTCCCGTTGAATATCCGGAGGAAGTACATAGTTGAACGGTGTCCGTGTACCGTTTTCTTCAATATTAACATCATTCACATCAAAGATCGTACGGTCGGAAGCTGGCTGGATGATTGGCTCAGGAAATACCAAAAGCTGACGACGATAGCGACGCCATTGGTTACGCGCCAACTCCATACGCGCAAAACGCAAGGTCACTTGCTGCTCAAAACCGCGCAAATACATCCGCATAAAACGAATCGTCCGAAAATCTTCAATTACCCCCACTCGGTCATCAAACTCATCCAAGGGAATTTTAAATCGATACCAGGTCCGGTCAGTCGCATCATCCGTTACCTTATCCGTTACGAAAGGGGTGGCTGCGACATCCAACTCATAGGCTGCACCATTCAAAGAAGAAGGCACACTACGCAGTGGAATTTTATATTGATAATAAGATTCACTCTCATTCAATGTATTATCTGCATCAATGTCCTCACTATTTGGTAAGGTGGTTTGAGCAAAGCTGATGCCGCCACTTTGTTGGGCCGTTGGTGAATTGCCCTCCGGATTATTGAATCGACTATACCGTTGAAGGGTAGGTGCGTCAATACGTTCCCACTCTGCATCATTGAAACTACGGAAATCATCATTTGCCGGGTCTTGTATAATTTGGTTATAGACATTTGCCGGGAGGAGGGTTCGGTAAATATCCATGACAGCACTATATTGATTTAACTCATCCTGGTTGCCATTTTTACTTCCCGCACCGTCGTAACCAACATCCTGTTCCTCCCTTCCATCATTATCAAAAGCACGAGCAATATCGGGCACATTAGGGACCCGGCTCCAATTGGTCTGATCTAAAGACTGTCCACTCGGGTTAGTCGAATTAACCGGAATTCCATTTTCAAAGAATTTTCTGGAATCCCTCAAAATATCTTCGGAAACATTACCGAGGTTGATATAGAGTTCCCCGGGGTTATCATTATTCATAAATGGGTTGAGTACCCAAAACTCTAAAAACTCAATATTGGCCGCCTGAAAATCCGTAGTTGTCAGCGCCCTCATAATCCCTCCCCAACGTGTCTCAGGGTCTATCAAATTACCAGCGTTATCCAATCCTTCGGAATAGGGCGTTCCACCCGGAAGATCAAAGTTATAAGGGCCGCGCTCCCTGGGGTTAAACGTTAGGTCGAATGTTTGAAGGACAGAGTTAAAGCCCGGCTGAACTTGCTGATTAGGAAAAACCTCCTGGATTGGAATAATGGCCTCGTAAGGATTTTGGGTATTATTAACCGATTGGTCAATACGATACCAGGATAACTGTCCCCGGTTGACACCGTAGTTCAAGTCATCAATCAATGCAGATTCAGGGAAAAGCGGATTACTATTGCGATCATCATTTTGTGGAACAGAAGCTAATACCCATTTGTTATTAGGTACACGTAGATCAAAGCCACTGGTACTTCCTTCAAAGTCATCC
>CBDUIU010000303.1:0-5716 GCA_965367335.1 uncultured Saprospiraceae bacterium | reverse complement strand
ATTTATTCCCGGAGATGGCAAAAGCCTGGTTCGTTTACCCAAGAATACCTGGTCAGCTATGAGCCTTGTACCCGATAAAGGAGGTCGATTATTTTGTGTTTTACCAGGGAAGAAAATAGCGATTTACCCCGTAAAACAATATGCCCGGATTGATTTCAAAGCACTCAGGAAAATGCAAGAGCCGGCATTTACATTTAAAATGGAAGAAGCCGTCGCATTTGAAAATGAAACTGATTTGAGGAAATTGGTAGGGTTAAATGACCTATAAATCGCGAATTTTCTGCAAAAAAACTTTAGTCACCCAACCCTTTCCTGGTTAGTCGTCGTCTATCCCGTTGTAAAACACAGTTATATTATTAAAATCGACCCTAACAGAAACTTATAAGGCTATGAAAAACTAAGGCTTGCATAAAATTCGTTATATTGTGAACCCGGGTAAAAAGGGGGATGCCCCAGGATATCCGAAGCGAAAAACACCCCAAGAAGAACAAACACTAGCTGTTACCAACTAAATGCATAAAACCCAACGTATAACGGACGAAGAATTGGTAGCTGGATGTGTCAATAATGACCGTCGGTTTCAAGAAGCATTATACCGCAAATACTTTGCGAGTATGATGCGCATGTGTATGCGTTATACGGAGGATCGAAATACCGCGATGGATATTATTAACAATGGATTCATGCGGGTATTTAAGAAAATAGAGTCCTATTCTTTTAAAGGCTCTTTGGAGGGGTGGATCCGGCGGATCGTTTATCACAGCTTGTCGGAGTATTTTAAACAGCACAATCGTTATGTGCAGTTTATGGTATTTGAAGAGAGAGACAGTAGTGTAGCCGAAGAGGCATTGGAGAATATTTATGCGGAAGATATTTTGAAGATTGTAGACACTTTGCCTCCGGCAACCAAAAGGGTGTTTCAATTATACGCCATTGAAGGTTTTTCACACGTAGAAATTGCTAAAAAAGTGAATATTAGTGTGGGCACTTCCAAGTGGCATTTAGCATCTGCTAGAAAAAAATTACAATTATTGTTGGGTAATACTAATACTTATAATTTATATGCAGGATAATCACAATTTTCAAGACCCGGAATTCAACGGCGAATTCTTAGATCGGGCCTGGGACAACATGAGTGCCATGCTAGATCGGGAAATGCCCGTTATGGCCGAAGTAGTTCAGGAGGAGGGTTGGAAACGGTACTTATTGCTGTTCTTGTCCTTAGGCTTTGGTGTCTTTATTGGCGCTTCAATGGTGTTATTTTGGCCATCCGTGGATGAAGTTGCTCCGACGGATGTACTGGAAAAGAATCCTATTTTTGCAGAAAATGAATCCAATTCTCTGCAACCGGTTGTTTCCAATGGTTCTGGAGAACTACCACCTGACCAGCCAGCTTCCATTTATCAGCATGCGAACAAATCAAATCCGCAACTCATCGCATCTCTTCCAGGAAAACAAGCGCGTGCTCAACAGCATTTAACTAATCAAAAATCAACCGCATATACGCTGACATCTACATTTACTTCTCCTTCAGCTTCCTCTCTTGCAACGCGCACTCCTGCGCCGCAACAGGAAATGGTAATACCCATTAATCGATCCCCACTAGCTACTTTTGCACAGCTTTGTCAGGAAGAACCCGGTCAATTAGCAAGTGATGGGTACAGCTTACCTGCGACTAATTTGGTAAAACCTAAAAACCGGTTTGAAAAAGAAAATCCAAGCCTTGGTATTAGTGTGGGTATGCTCACGGAGAATTATAATGAAATAGATGGGTTTGAGGCCGGTCTGAGAGCAGAGTTGCCTTTAAACGAAAGGTTTTCTGTGCAAACGGGAGCCTTTTACCGAACCATTACAAAAAACAAACGTGCGGACTATGCCGGTTCTTTAGATGAGCCGGGTTTACCAGATAATCAACGATTGGAAGCTTCCTCTTTTCCTGTGTATTCGATGCAGTATGCTGCCGTACCAGTTGCATTAAACTATAAATTGACGAAAAAAGTGAATGTTTCTGCAGGTGTTGATGTTGCTTATCTTACTCGTGCACGCATCGGTGATAACCCCATTGGCTTTTTGGATAATGACCCTGACGAGACCATTGCCAATGATTTACCTGCCTACCTAGAACAAGGCATGCGTAGATGGGAGGTCTCTGCCAGTGTTGGCGTAAGTTATCAACCTTCCGATAGGATTATTCTGGACGCACGTTATAACTATGGAATGACCGATTTTACTAAAAATAATGTTTACGGAATTCAAGCTTCCAATAATCATCGTTATTTAAAGGTAGGCTTGAATTATCTTTTTACTAATCGCTCTTAAACACCGCAACAACCGGTAATCACCATGAACCGAATTACCTTACTGGTTTTTATTTTGGGAATATCATCTATGACCAAGGGTCAGGTCACTTCTTCTGCCACTGAATGTGAATTTAGCGATCAGTTCGAGCAAGCTTTTGAACGAGATGCCAAGCGCTTGGCTTTGCGCTATATTTATGAATCTGGTCTTCCGGATAGTGCCGATGCTTATATCCCCAATGAATATTATGAAATGATGCTCGCTAACCTGGCGATTGCAAGAAACGAGACCAGCGAAGATTGGCAATATGATGTGTTTGACAGCTACCTGATCCATACCAACGGCCTGCCTTCTTTAGATGTATTCAGACTTACCTTAGATCGAAATTTTGACTGGGTGGAGGAGTGGTTGCGTCAAAAAACAGGCAGTGGGAATATTCAGGTCGATCAGTTAATCAAACAATATGGCTTACATATTATTCTGACAGATTATAGTGATGGGAGGCTGGTAAAAGTAGAGATAGAGTCATCGCAATTATTAAATATTCGTGCTCTGTTGCACCAATTTCGGGCAATTAATGGTGTCATGGAAGCCACCGAAATCTCCGATCCTGCCGCTAACCGATCCGACATCATTTACAGTGTTAGTGATTTGGGTAAACCACAGCTTACCTTCCGTTATAACTGGGGTAACTGTGAAAAAGCCTGTTTGTATCAACACAATTGGATTTGCGAGCTTAATGAACAAAACTGTAAAGTAAATTACGAAGTAAATAAAGGGGATCCTTTATCCGTTAAATTGTTTGATTTTTTCCTACGCTTAGATGTTTTTCCCAACCCAACCAGTGATCTGGTCAACTTGCATATGGTTGGACCTCCGGAAAAAGAAATAGAGGTTTCCTTGTTTAGTGCTTGCGGGAAAAAAATGAAAAGTAAAGCATTAAATACGAATCAGGGACAACTGGATGTTGAAGTTTCCCTAAATGATTTACCTATCGGGATTTACTTTGTTAGCTTTAGAACAGGTACTTCGATCCATACGGAACGAGTATTGAAATTATAACTTATTAAGATATTTCCTGCTCGTCAGGAAAGCAAAAGCGAGATCGGATGAGTCAACTATTGTATAATAGTTGGCTTTTCTTTGTTTGTACCCCAGCATATACTATTTTTTTAGCTGGTTTTTATTTATCCTAAACCGAAACAACTATCTTTAGAACCTTAATATTATATATTCCTGCAAACACACCCACATGCAAAAATCTTTACTCGCGATTGTTCTGTTGTTCTGTTGTTATCAGCTTCAGGCTCAAATTGATTTTACCAACCGTTCTGACCTCTTTTTTAATAGCAACGTGACCAGTGGTGTTCCCATGGCTATTGCTGATATGAACGGGGACTCTCTGGATGATATTATTCAATTAAACAATACAACTAATCTACTGATTAGTTACCAAAAACAGCCTGATTCCACCTTTACCGGAGTTTTAGTCAACCCCAATGGACAAAGCTTCAGCAATGAATGGACGATAAGCATTGGCGATGTGGATAATGACGGGATTAACGAGATCCTTACTGGAGGTGTGTATGATGAAGTGAAATTATATCGCTATGTAGACAGCACCAAAACGTATAAAGTAGATTTTTTACCCTCAGGTACCAATATTTTCTGTCAGGCCTCCAATCTTGCAGATATCAATAACGATGGCTGGCTGGATATCTTTATTTGTCATGACGATGGAGAAAGTTTTATTTGGGCCAATAAAGGGGATGGTACATTTGAACTGGCCAATCAGTTGATCGACATGGCCACCCAACCCACCTCTGATAACTCCGGTAACTATGGTAGTGTCTGGACGGACTTTGACAATGATGGGGACCAGGATCTTTACATCGCTAAATGCCGGCAAGGAGTCGGTGACCCGGAAGATCCCCGTCGGGTCAATATGCTGATGGTCTATGATGGTGCACAAAATTATAACAATGAAGCGAAGGAACGTAATTTGGCCATTGGTCACCAATCCTGGACAGCGGATTTTCAGGATATTGATAATGACGGGGATATGGATTGTTTTATCACCAATCATGACTTTACTTCTCAATTATTGGAAAATGATGGTCTGGGATACTTTACCGACATCACCGCTCAGTCAGGGATCAATGTAACCGGACTTCCAATTCAGGGGCTATTACGGGATTTTGATAATGATGGCTACGTGGATCTTTTGGTTTCAGGTACTATTCAGTATTTGTATAAAAATAATGGGGATAAAACGTTTACGCGGATCAACAATGTATTTGGAAATGATGATATGGAGTCCTGTGCCGTGGGAGATTTGAATAACGATGGGTTTTTAGACATCATCGCCGGGTATGCTGAAGTCTTTAAT
Source organism: uncultured Saprospiraceae bacterium (assembly GCA_965367335.1). GTDB lineage: Bacteria > Bacteroidota > Bacteroidia > Chitinophagales > Saprospiraceae > CBDUIU01. Next base: position 1,029 of record CBDUIU010000303.1, on the reverse strand, counting down.
AATCCAACGTCTATAACAGACAAAATTTGGATGAATAATGGAAACAATAATAATTACCTAAAAATATTGTTAAAAGGAACGAAAAGCAATCAAAATGGAGTAGGGGCGAGGATAGAGCTACATGGCCCATGGGGTGTACAGGTTCGTGAGATTAGAGCCGGTGAGAGTTACGGGATTAGTAATGCACATCAAGCGATTTTTGGAATGGCCGATCAATCATCAGCGGATAGGCTGATTGTTTACTGGCCTTCCGGCAATGTGGAAGTCATTGAAAACCCAGTTGCAAATCAATTGTTACAGATAGTAGAATCTGATTGTTATGGATTACCAGGGGATATCACTTACTCCGGTAGTCCGGTAATTTGCCCAGGTGAAATGTTGCAATTAACTGCACCTGTAGCAGATTCTTATCTTTGGTCAACGGGTGCTACCAGCCAATCAATTGAAGTTATGGCCACCGGCAATTATTGGGTAGTTCTTGGGGATAACTCAAATTGTTTTGCCAGAACCAAATCATTGCAAGTAAAATTTAATCCCACTGAAAAGATCGAACTGACAAAGGATGGTAGTGATGTACTGTGTGCGGGCGATCATGTCACCCTAGGAACCGGGGATACAAACCTGGATTTTACCTGGTCTACTGGTGCTACCTCTGACGAATTGGTGGTCACGCAATCAGGTAATTATTTTGTTACTGCTGTGGGAAACTGCGGGGCTTTTACCAGTGATACGATTGGTATTTCTGTTTTAGACTACCCTAATGCTCCGCTTTTAGAAAATGATACGATTAGTAGCCCTGGCCCTGCAACTTTACGGTCAACTGGCATGCTGACCCATTGGTTTGAAGTGCCAACCGGCGGAAGGGCGATCGCTACAGGCAACGAATTGCAACTCAGTCTGGTCAGCCAAACGACGACCTATTATGCTGAAAATGCCAGCGGAGAGTTTGTGGAAGCAGCAAAAGTAGGTCAGGTTGAACCACAAGGAGCCAATCGGTACACCAGCAATCAAATTAATGGGGGGCTATAT
>CBDUIU010000302.1:0-5719 GCA_965367335.1 uncultured Saprospiraceae bacterium | reverse complement strand
ATCTGTTTGACGTCATCGAAAACCGCACCTTGCGCGGAGAGTTATTGGAAGAGCACCCTCTGTTTTTGGTCGGAGCAGATTATAACCAGGCCGCCCTGAAAGTAACCAGAGGCAATATCATCCAGGCTGATATTTGGGCCAAAGTGATCTGGGGAGACATTGGCCGGCCGGATCTGCTGGCCAAAGACCTGGAAGAAAACTATGGTATCCAATTAAGCGATTTATTGAATGTCCGCACCTTTTTGGATCACAACCGGATTTGGTCGGATCCCGAAGTAAAAACGCCAAACCGGAAAAGTAAATCTACCGGAGCCTTCGCCTTCCGCGGCAAACGATTATCTAATGCCGACGTGGAAGACAACCTCCGGGAACATTTGCAACGATGGTCACCCTATGTAGATAAATTTGGTTTGCTGGTTATTGAGTTACATACCATTCCCTCCGCAATCACCGCGCAAAATTTAGGAAGGACAGCAGCAACCGCCTATGACGCCACCCATGGTTTCTCCGACCAGTATATCGTTGAAATTGAGATATTCAATCAAGTGGCTGCCGAAGCAGGACTTTTTCCCGTCGAAAAACATTTCACCAAATTCCCCAATTCCGAATTGGGAACGGTGAGTATTAATTTGTTGAAAGCGAAGTAATAGCAGAGTTAATAGATAAGACTCTGCATCGCATGAGGAGCAATGCGCTCTTCAATCGCATTCATACCTATATATAATTTGTACTTGATCTCCTCGTCCGTGTGATTCATCACCACCGTTACCATCTTGCCATTTTCATTCAAAAAGGAAGTACTTAACAAGGCACTTCTGCTACTTACCGTACTCACTCTCTTTGCTTCGGGCCGGATAAACTTGGAGAAGTGACCAATGTAATAATAGGAAGGTGTATAAATCAATTCACCCGTTTTGGTATCGGCATGAACAGGCGCAAAGCAGAGATTGCCAACATGATTAGGGCCTCCGGTTTCATCCAGCAGGATATTCCAATCCGTCCAGGCAATGGTGCCATTATTGAAATCATGGATCATAGAGCGGCCGTAGCGTTCTGCATTGGGCCAGTATTCGTACTTGGTAGCATCAAAGCGCTCATTACAACCTTCGGTGAAAATGAGATTTTTGGAAGGATAGGATTCGTTGATGTTGGCGATGTTAACAAACATAGGATCACCACCCGTCCAGTTTTCGTACCAATGGAAACCAATACCCCAGGCATATTTGGAAGCTTCAGGGTCCTCAAAAATAGTAATTGCCCTATTGTTAATCAAATCCCGGTTGTGATCCCAAACGATAATTTTTTTATCCCCCAATCCTTCTTTCTCCAAGGTTGGTCCCAGGTGATTTTTCAAAAAATCTCTTTCCTCTTCCGCTGTGTAAATACAAGATTCCCACCTTTGGGTAGCCATAGGTTCGTTCTGAATGGTGAGCCCCCAGATAGGCATGCCTTCTGCTTCGTAGGCTTTGATGAATTTGGCATAATACAAAGCCCAGGCATCATTATATTCCGGTTTTAATTTTCCACCTTGTAGCATGTTGCCGGTTGTCTTCATAAAGGCAGGAGGGCTCCAGGGACTGACGTACAAGGGGAGCGTTCCACCTGCTGCTGCAATGGTCTTTTTGATCAGTGGAATTCGAAACTGCCGGTCATGATCAATGTTAAATGTTTTTAGGGTTTTATCTTCATCCGAAACATAGGTATAACTTCCTTTGGAAAAATCACAACTGTGGATAGTCGTTCGGGATAAGGAATAGCCAATACCTTCTTTCTGGTCATAATAGGCGGTTAATAACTCCGCTTGTTTTTCTTCCGGTAATGAGGCAAATACTTCCGATGCAGCATCCGTGACTGCTCCTCCGATACCCAAAAGGGATTGGAAGGTTTTATTGGGGTTTACAAAAATAGCCACCTCTGTTTCTAAAGGTTGAGCTGCTTTTTGAAAGGCTTTGTTACCGGTGGCTGTTAGCCGTAGCTCGGTGTTTTCAGCGGTGGTGTAAACCTCGGCCGATTTACCGACAACAGAAAAAGAAGGGGTACTCGCTTCGGGTGTTACCGTTGGATCCGATTGTTCTGTATTTGTTTCTTGTGCTGTATCACATCCGAAAAGAAGTATCCCAAGACAGAAAATAATAAGTGTGTTTTTCATGGTAATAGAAGGTTTGTAAATGCAATGAGTGTTGTAGGTCTATTGTTTTGTGATTGGAAGGTAAGCTATTTAATGTTGACCTTAAGCGTTTGTTTGATATGATCTGAAGCATTACCAACGTAGATGTCATAGGCTCCTTTTTCAAGCTTCCAATCGGAAATGGATTCATCGTAATAAGCCAGATTATCTACTTTGATCAAAAGCTCAACGGCGCTGGTTTTCCCCTTTGGTACCGATACTTTCCGGAATCCTTTTAATTCTTTCACCGCACGGTCTACTTTTGAATCGGGTTTTCCGATGTAGACTTGTACGACCTCAGCGCCATCCATAGCTCCAATGTTGGTTACTTCGCAACTGAGCTTGATCGTTTCTCCGGTAGTATAGACATCCTTGTCCGTATTCGCCTTGGATAGCTCAAAGGTAGAATATGACAAGCCATGTCCAAAAGCAAAAAGTGGTTTTATTTTTTTCGTATCATGCCAGCGATAACCGACCAAGATATCATCCAGGTAATATTGATTGATACTATCACCGGGGTAGGAGCGTTCTCCAAAAAAATGGGCCGAGTTATCCTCTAGTTTTACCGGAAAAGTAAACGGTAATTTACCGGAAGGGTTGACATCTCCACTGATGACATCGGCTAGCGCGTGTCCTGCTTCATTACCCAGGAACCAGCCTTGCATCAAACCTTTGATCTTGTTGACCCAGGGCATAGCCACAGCATTCCCGCTGATCATCACCACGCCAATGTTTTGATTGACTTTGATCAGTTCTTCCAATAGTTGATCCTGTCCAAATGGAAGCGCGTATGCTAAGCGGTCCCCTCCTTCACAGTCCTGATGATGACTTTTATTCAGGCCACCAAAAAATAAGACCAGGTCAGCTTTTGCTGCGGTAGCTACAGCCGCTTTTCGGAGAGAATCGGCATCAAGCTCGTACGCCGATGGTCCGGAGGCATAACCCATGGCGTGGAGAATGGTCGCGTTTTTAAATCTTTTCCGAATGCCGGTAAGTGGCGATATTTCGTATTTTGGTTTTAGTTCCGAAGAACCGCCACCGATGATCATTGAGCGGGTTGCGTTTTCCCCGATCACCGCAATGGTCATCTTTTTATCAGGATCAAGAGGAAAAAAGTTGTTGTCATTTTTTAGGAGTACGATACCTTCCTGTCCTACTGAGCGGGCCACTTGTTGGTGTTCAACATTGTTCATCCGTCCCATCGGGCGGTTAGGACTCATAGTGGTACGGAACATCAGGCGGAGTATGCGGCGGACCTTGTCATCAAGAACAGACATGGGTATTTCTCCACTTTTCAGCAGATCGCGAAAAGGTTTGGCGAGATAATAATAGTCGTAGGCATTTAAAGTTGTGCTGGTTAAACCATCTGTCCCTGTTCCCATTTCCATGTCAAGACCGTAGAAGGCAGCCTCACGGGTGTCATGTGCACCTCCCCAGTCGGTGATGACTACCCCGTCAAAGTTCCAGTCTTCCTTCAGGATTTTATTCAACAGGATTTCATGATGACAACAGTGTTGCCCCCGGAACTGATTGTAAGCCCCCATAATGGACCACACCTTTCCTTCCTCAACGGCTACTTTGAAAGCGGGTAGATAGATCTCATACAAAGCCCTATCGCTTACTTCCACATTGATGTGATCACGCCACTTTTCCTGATTATTGAGTACGTAATGTTTTACACAAGCCGCTACACCACTTTTTTGTACCCCTTTGATATAAGGGACAACCAGGACAGATGCCAGGTGAGGATCTTCTCCCATATATTCAAAATTACGTCCATTTAAGGGCGTGCGGTAAATGTTGACACCAGGCCCCAGGATAACATCTTTTCTGCGATATCGCGCTTCTTCTCCCAAGGCTTCGCCATACTGATAAGACAGATCCGGATTGAAGGTAGCAGCCAGGCAGGTCAATGCCGGAAAAGCAGTGATCGAATCGTTGGTCCAGCCCGCATAGCCCCAGTTATCCCAGTTGATCTCTCCGCGAACACCATGGGGCCCATCCGACATCCATACCTCGGGGATCCCTAAGCGAGGAACGCCAGGTGTACTGAATTTTGATTGCGCGTGACACATGGCGACCTTTTCTTCAAGTGTCAATTGAGGCAGAATCTGTTCAATTTTTTCCTCAATCTCTTTGGGTGAATATTGGGCTTCAATTCTATTTCCAGCTATTCCTAAGGTGATTAGTAAGATGAGCGACAATCTACTCATTGGGCAGTAATTTTTATTTTTTTAAAACAGATAAACAAACGTTACTGGCGAAGTTACAAAATATGTTTTTATTGGATCAGAGCTTACTTTTCTTCGTACCTTCGCAGCTAATGGAAAGATTAAGCATTTTCGATATTTACAAAATTGGTGTCGGGCCGTCCAGCTCTCATACTTTGGGGCCATGGAAAGCAGCGCTGCAATTTGTCCGGGACCTAAATGACTTGCAACCAGATCGGATTGAAGTGCACCTTTTTGGCTCTTTATCGAAAACCGGAAAGGGTCACGCAACGGACTTTGCTGTGCAATTAGGGCTGGAAGGTTATCAGCCGGAGACCATCGCTACCGATAAAATTAATACTTTAATTGGAAAAATTCGTTCGGAGCAACAAATTATGATTCGGGATAAGGCAGTGCCTTTTATTCCCAGTAGAGATATTGTTTTTCGCAAACATGCCGTACCGGAACATCCCAATACACTTACTTTCATAGCTTTTTCCAATGATCAGGTTTTGCTGGAAGCAACCTATTATTCCATTGGTGGCGGGTTTATACAAAAGGCAGGTGAAACGGATGCAGATCAGCGAGACGTAGAGTTACCCTATCCGATCGACAAAGGCAGTGAGCTAATTGCTTATACGGAACAAACCGGATTGGCTATTCACGAAATTGTTCATCAGAATGAATTATGCTTTCGATCGGAAGAGAAGATCAACCAGGATATCAGCGCTATTTTCAATACGATGCTGGAATGTGTGTATAGAGGTTGCCATACTGAGGGCATCCTACCCGGGGGCTTAAACGTGAAACGACGGGCGCAGTTGTTGAGCTCAAAACTACTGAATGGTGTCATTCATCAGGACCCCAGGGAATGGCTTAATACGATTAGAAACCATCCACGGGAGTTCAATGTTGTAAATAGCTGGGTTAGTTGTTTTGCCCTGGCAGTAAACGAAGAAAATGCAGCTTTAGGGCGTGTCGTAACTTCACCGACCAATGGAGCTGCCGGAGTGATCCCCGCAGTACTGTTGTACTATTACTGTTTTTGTGGTTCTAAAGGAAAAGCAGATTTGAAGAAATTTTTTTACACCTCTGGCGAGATTGGGTGTCTGTTTAAAAAAGGGGCAACGATATCGGCGGCGGTTGGTGGTTGTCAGGCGGAAATCGGGGTGTCTTCTGCCATGGCTGCCGGGGGCTTAACCGAGCTCTTAGGAGGAACACCTGAGCAGGTGCTAATGGCCGCCGAAATCGCGATGGAACATCATCTAGGTCTGACCTGTGATCCCATTGGCGGCCTGGTTCAGATTCCCTGCATCGAACGCAATGTGATGGGCGCGATGAA
>CBDUIU010000301.1:0-5719 GCA_965367335.1 uncultured Saprospiraceae bacterium | reverse complement strand
AAAATGGCTATATGTTTTTACGGATTGATGACCTGGAAGCCGCCCGGATACGACCTGAGTACCTGGAGGATATCTTTCGGACACTTGATTGGCTCGGGATAGATTGGGATGAAGGCCCTCGCGGCCCCGATGATTTCCAACAACAATTTTCCCAACACCTTCGAATAGAGCGCTACCAGGGTTTCATTCGACAATTAAAAGAAAAAGGTTGTCTATTCGCTTGTTCCTGCTCCAGAAAGCAAATCAGAGAAATAAGCCAGGATGGTGTTTACCCGGGCACTTGCCGATCGAAAAATTTAGCCTGGGAAAAGAAGAACACAGCCTGGCGCATACGAGTACCTCAAAATGCTAACATCTTAATTCCGGAGTGGCGAAAAGATATACATCTGCTTGCTTTGGATGAAAAAATGGGAGATATCGTTATACGACAAAAAAATGGTTTTCCTGCGTATCAAATTGCGTCTTTAGCAGATGACATTCAGTGGAGAATTAATTTCATCGTACGTGGAAAAGATTTGCTGGATTCAACAGCCATACAATTGTTCCTGGCTAAGCTTTTAGATTTACCGGATTTTTCCGATACTACTTTTTTTCACCATGAATTAATGAAAAATAATGCCGGTGAAAAATTATCAAAGTCAAAAGGTGCTGGTTCATTAAAAGACTGGAGAAAGGCTGGAAAAACACCAGCAGAAATCTATCAACTTGCCTGGGATTTTTTAAGCGACCAAAGTGAAGAAATCAGAACCAGAGAAGACTTGCTACAGGCCGTAAAAGTATATTTAGGTTAATCCTCGTATTTTTTTCGCTGATCGGATTGTTGCCAGATCATTCTGGTAGCAAAGGTTAGTAAAACAGCAAAGAGAAAACTCTTTAAAATGAGATTCCACCATCTGTGTTCAGACAGTTCATTATTCCATATCAAATCGATCATTAAAAAGCCAAAAAAAATAAATGAAAAATGATAAACTGGATGATGGTATAAAAATTTCCGGAAGGTAAATAATGATTTTTTCATGGTGCCTTAGGTATCTTTTACTTAAATATAACGATTTTCTTTTTAATAAAAAAGTCCTGTTTGCCCAGGATACAAAAATGGGGAACAGCTGTTAGCCATCCCCCTTTCAATCAACTTTCGCAAAATCATTCTTATTCTATTCCTTTATCGGCTGACAATAATCCGTTTAGTGTAGACTTCCTCGTCGAAAACTAATTGCAGGAAATACACCCCGTTAGGATAATCTATAAAGTCTAAGTTGTAGATCAATTGTTTTACATCCCAATCACTAAAACCTATCAAGGTATGACCCGTTGCATCTATAACTTTGAGCTGCAAATCCACTGGCTTTGCAAAATTAAGCTTGAGCATGGATACATCTGTCGTTGGATTAGGTTGGATTGTTAAGGAAGTGATCAATTCCGGTTGTTGGGTATTGCTGGTTAAGCCACTACTTACCGTTTCGCAAGCCTGGGTTGTGCAGCCCGTATTATCGGTGATCGTCACACAGTAAGTACCTTGTTGTAAATCAATGAGGTTCCGCGTAGTTTCCTGATTACTCCACAGGTAGGTAAACGGCGCCTGACCCCCTTCAATGGTTAATTCAATGGAACCGTCCGAATCCCCTACTCTGCTAGTATGGGTAACCGCTGCGCTCACCTCGATCGGCGTTGGCGTATCCAACACTATAGTTGCTTCGGAAATTTGTCCGCAGGCATCCTCAACCGTTACGGTGTAGACTCCAGCTTCCAGCCCTTCCACATCTTCAGTATCTGCGCCATTACTCCAGTAATAAGAGTAAGGAGCCGCTCCTCCATAAACGGTCAAGGCTAAACCGCCATCACTTTCTCCGGCACAACTGATGGTACGCGGCATCAAATCCAAGTCTAATGAGGACAATTCAATCGCTTCTATATCGATTTGAAAGTCACCTTCACTTAAACCAAATCCTTCAACTACAGCGTAATAGGTTTTGTTAGGTTCTACGTTGGCGTTCAGGGTCGATAAACGATTTACACCGCCTACACGATAATCACAGGTTCCTGCTTTGGCATCATCATTCACAGCCAGCACCGTTCCATCTGCATCCAATAAATGTAAATAGGTATCGAAATTTGTGCTGGCATTACAGGTACTGATGGATACTGCGTAAACACAATCATCCGTAGTAAAAGCATAAAAAGCATCAGAAGAAGCATGCCCAAGCGTATTTGAATAACAGCTCTCCGTGGAACCAAAGCCAGAATAAGGCAAGTTGTTTGCTACGATCGGATGCTCCATATCATCGCCTAGAGCTGATGAACAAGCCGTAAAAAAACGAACCGGGCCAGTCCATTCACCCACTCCAAAGCTACCACAGGATTCTCGAATATAAAACTCATACGCTGTGCTGGGCATTAGATCTGATAATACGTAAGGAAAGGCGTCCGGCACTATTATAATTCCTTGTTCAGGTGTTATGCCAGCCTCTCCCCAGGAAATTTGAGCGCTCTCTACCTGAGGTGCAATTGAAGTCCACTCCAACACCGCGGAGCTTTCTGTTATGCCACTTGCCTGAAGGTTTTCAGGAGAAGGACAAAAAGGCCTGACCTGACAAATCACCTCTGCTTCCCAACCTTCATTGATCCCAACGGAGTTACTATGAAAGACAATGGTCAGGCAACCACTCTCATGGCTTGATGTAATGTCTTTGTTTTCTAAATTGCCACTACCGGTTGGTATTCTTTCAGATTGATCCCAACACCAGGAGTCCCCACCGTTGGTTGCTGTAATTAGATCTGCTTCTGTATTTTCCCCATCAAAAATGTAAAAATTATCCACACAGACATTTCCGTTTGCTTCTACATCAAACAATGAAAAGCGCAGCATCACTTCATAACCTGGCTCATCCGGACAGATCGTTATGGTATCCATCCTGTTGCTTGGATACTCATCAGAAGCCCCTCCTTTATCAAAAAAATCCCCCCCACAAATCGGATCAGGAGCTGCGGTTGTAAAAGAAACGGGCCCTACCCAGGCAGAATATAACAATGCCGGTCCGTTAAAGCTATTTACCGGAAAGGGCACATCACAGCTTCCATTTGTCGGCCCTCCTTCTAATACATCTCTTCCACTATAAGTCCATTTGTTAGGGTTAAAATCACCCCCGTTTGTACTCCAATTAGCTTCCCGGTAGGCCCAACCATCTTTGTATTCCCATACTTCCCCGGTTCCATCCACATTGACATCGCCGAAGCGATCAATCAGTATGTCGTTGTAAAAAAGTTCTACTGCATCATCTCCGTTAACTAAAGCAGATGGGTCAACATAATCCGGATAAAATCCAAAAAAGTCATGAAATAAATCTCTATCAGAAGTAAAATGCAAATGAGTTCCTGCGGGAACAGCTACTGCAGGGAATGTAAATTCTATCCCATCGGTCCCTTCTCCATTATTGGCAGAACCAATCCCATAGTTACTCAAATCATCAATGTCATCAACTACGTACAGTTCTACTCCCTTAGGGTTTCCTCCTGAAAGTGGCCCATCATATACGCCAATGATCATCAGGGCGTCGGGAATACACTGTGAACGAAGGTAGACATCATAACTTTGGTCTGCAGCCAAACCGGTAAATCTAAATGTATCTGATTTCAGGGTTAGTCCGGTGCCTTCCGGTTCTTGTCCGGCACCAACGATAAGCAGATTAGACACTGAGCCACTGGGGGTCCAGCTGACCAATGCCCCATCTTCCGTAATTTCTTCTGCCCGAAAATTTGTTGGTGCTTCGCAGCTGCGTTCAGATATAATATTAAGATCATAAGTGAAGCTTTGTGGATTCTCCCAGGTGGATAAAACAATATAATATGTCTGATTGGCTTCTAATGATAGGTTCTCGATTTCGAGGTCTGTGGTCTTTGCTTCATTGACTACACTGGCAATGCAATCCGGATTTGCGTCCAAACAGGCATCGAACACATGTAGTCCGGCAAAAAAGCCACTAATATTCGTTGCTCGCAAACTGACTAACTCTTTCAAAGCAGGAGTGTAGGTATAAATGATCTCATTCCCATTTAGATAATCATCCGTTTGGCAAGGTCCGGAACCGGAGTAAATATCATCATACTCGGCAGTATTCCGATTAAGGTCATTAAATGGTAAACTAGTGATAGGAAAGGTATTCCCGCAATCCGTTCCCGGAGGTGGCGGATTGCCTTGCTCCACCAGAATATCAAAGGAAGTATTTTGGGGTGCCGAGAAAGTAGAAACAATGATGTAATAAGTTTTACCGGATTCCATAAATATGTCTTCTGCAAGCCGATCACCTGCTTGCTGGGATAAATCGGAGCCCAGGCATTCCGTAGCGACATCCGGACAAGCATCCAGGACATGCAAACCGGTAAATATGCCCACGTTTTGTAACCTAACGGTCACGTACTCATTCCCGCTGGGGGTATAAGCAAAAACGTAATCATCCCCACTGATATAATCTGAGCCACAAGGAGAACTATTATAGTCATCCCCGGCACCATCAGTGGTGAGACCGGATTGTTGATAAGGAATGGAAGAAATTTGAGTTGGGTTGTTGCAATCGGATCCAGAAAGTAAACTAAATCGATTGTTATTCGCCGACACCCATGCGATGTTGGTCAAGCCCATCAATAAGATGGAGACAAGAAGGAATTTTCTCATGCCTAAGTCTAGTTTGCGAAAGTTGGAAGTTCTAATCTTATGAACACTGTTGAGAACAACAGAGGGGAGCGTGCTCGGGTGGGAGGAGACAGTTGCGAGCCAAAAGCCGTTTAATCAAGCATAAAATTGATTGCCACAGATTTTGGAATTATACACAAAATGTCTATTTTTATTCTGTACAAATACTTTACCATTTTTTGTTATACCTTAAAGCAAATGAAGGAAAACAAGGCCTTCCAATATTTTTTGTTCAAAAAACGCTATTTAAATGTCAAAATCTAAAAAGAGAAGAAGTATAGAAGCAAGAGATCGCAAAGCGAGTAAGAAAATTTTACTTGTGATAGGAATTTCCCTTTTAGTGATCTTAATATTCATGTATCTCGTCTTCACCAATACTTAACATCTCACCTTTGAGTAAATAATCTACTTCGCAAACCGTTTGTTGCTTATTCACAATTTTTGTAAAAGACGTCTGGGACTTTTCGAAAAACGGAACTTTGTTTGGGGAGGGCCTGAGCCTGTGTCTGTATATCTTCGCGATCAGAGAGTTTAGAATTGATCAGGAGAAAAGAAAGGTTGGAATAATCCAGTTCTTCAGCTGATGAATCACTGTAAAAAGTTATTGTGCTGAATCTGTTTTGCGCATATAATCTTAGTTCTTTTTCCGGAAAGTTTTCTCCCACCACTATAAGCGAATCCTGTTGGTTATCATCTTGACACTTGGCTAAGGCTGTCTGGACATTTTTCACCCATCCTCTGCTCTGTTCTGCTATCGGTGCAACCCGATACCAAAGGCCAAAGTTGAGTAATAAGCCACTCATGATAAATGCTATGGTGATTATCCGATAATTAAAAATATATAAGCCAATCACTCCAAGCAAACTCAGCATCCAAAACAGTCCTCCTGCCATCATAAAAGCACGATAACCGGTAAAATTGAACTGGGCATAGCCCCAAATCATAGAGCTGGTAGCGACTATGCAGGCCATCACCAGTACTAACACTGCCCCACCCTTCACCCATCGGCCATAAGGATGTTTTGGATGAAAA
>CBDUIU010000300.1:0-5737 GCA_965367335.1 uncultured Saprospiraceae bacterium | reverse complement strand
ATCAATAAGAAATTTAAGAGCATGGCTCGCTCCAAAATGAAAGGTGTGCTGGAATATAGCGAAGCTCCATTAGTATCAAGCGATATTGTTGGAAATCCGCACTCTTCAATTTTTGATTCATTGTTGACGGAAGCAAACGGCAACATGATTAAAGTGGTGAGCTGGTATGATAATGAAGCTGGCTACTCAGCTCGCTTAGCAGATCTTACCGTACGCATCGCAAAAATGGCACCTGCTAAAAAAAAAGCGGCCGTAAAAAAAGTAAGTAAGAAGAAAAAAGCTAAAGCTTAATCGCTTTTGTTAAAATAAATAAGGTCATTCAGCTTATGTTGAATGGCCTTTTTTTCGTACCATTGCCATACCATTATAATTGTTAATATCTCATTCCTTTATTTTAAAATCAAACCCATATGAACCTCGATTTCAAAGATAAAAAAGTTTTGGTCCGAGTTGATTTCAACGTACCACTGGATAAAGATTATAATATTACCGATGATACACGGATGCGTAAAGCGCTACCTACCCTGCGTAAGATTCTTAAAGGTGGGGGAGCCTTGATCATTATGTCTCATCTTGGTCGGCCATTAAAATCTTTAAAAGAAGATGGTAGCATTGATGTTGAAAAGTTTACGCTGCAACATTTACAAAAACACCTCAATAAATTACTACGGAAAAAAACGCAGTTTTGTGAGGTGACCGTTGGTAAAAAAGCAGAAGATATGTCCAAGGCCTTAAAGCCGGGAGAAGTATTGTTATTAGAAAACACCCGATTTAATCCAGGAGAGACAAAGGGTGATCCGAAGCTGGCCAAAAAAATGGCCAAGTTAGGAGACCTCTATATTAATGATGCCTTTGGTACCGCACACCGCGAACATGCTTCAACGGCGACCGTAGCGAAGTCATTTAAAAAAGCGAATAAAAGCTTCGGCCTTTTGATGCAGGCAGAGATTGAAAATGCAAATAAAGTGTTACACAATCCGGAACATCCGGTTACCGCTATTGTTGGTGGTGCAAAGGTGTCAGATAAAATTCTATTGTTAGAAAAACTTCTGGAGTCTGCAGATAATGTGATCGTCGGAGGAGGAATGGCGTATACTTTTATGCGAGCTATGGGAGGTAAGACCGGGAATTCCCTGGTGGAAGAAGATCGGATAGAATTAGCTGGAGAATTGTTGAAAAAAGCAAAGGAAAAAGGCGTCAAAATTTTATTACCCAAAGATTCTGTCATTGCTGACAAGTTTGATGCAAAAGCCAAAAGAGAGACCAAACCCAGCAAGCGCATTAAGCAAGGATGGATGGGCTTGGATATTGGGCCGGAAGCCCGTAAGGAATTTGCTGCGGTCATCAAACAATCTAAAACCATACTCTGGAACGGCCCAATGGGCGTTTTTGAAATGAAACCATTTGCTGCTGGTACCAAGGCGATTGCCAAAGCAGTAGCCCAGGCGACTAAAAAAGGCGCATTTTCATTGGTCGGTGGCGGAGATTCCGTCGCAGCAGTGAATCAGCTGGGATTAGCGGATGAAGTCAGTTATGTATCAACTGGAGGTGGTGCTATGCTGGAATATTTGGAAGGCAAAGAATTGCCAGGAATAGCAGCCATGTAGAAATATTCCCCTGGTTTTAATTGAGTTAGTTATCCGAACTACATTCTTAATTGATTCGATTTAAACCAGGGGAGAGCTTTAAAAAAAGAAAATTGTAGTTTTATATTCAATAATTTTTTGCTTAACATTGTCAATACAGTGGAAACCGGCTACCACTATGATTGTATTTTAGTGAACGGAGCCTTCAATAATGGATTAATTTTTGTCTAATTATCCGGCTAGGTTAGCCTAAAAGGACTAGATATAGCGGTAGAACTTCAATTTGCCAAGAATCTAAAATTAGCCTATCTTTGGTCCTGCTTGAATGTAGCTGTAACAACTAAACAACACTTTTTACCCCAGATCAAGTTTTCTACTTTGTAACTTAAGACTTACCCCGGCCTACAAAAAATGTCATTATTCAATTTGTAGACTTATGAGAATTGTTTTGTTATTTGTGTTCATCTGTTCACTGCAGTGGAGTCTGCAAGCACAAAAGGCATGGCTGAAAGGTAAAACTACCATTCCCGTGAAGGGAATAATCCTGGATAACAATACTCGGGAGCCATTAAATTATGCTACAGTTTCCTTCTTTCAACAAGTCGACAGCAGTTTAGTAACAGGTAGCCTTACTGATGAACAGGGACGATTTAAACTTACCCTACCTGTGGGTATTTACTATGCCGTAGTAGAATTTATTTCTTACCAACCCTTATTAGTACCTAACATTTTAATTGATAAAAAAAGTAAAGAGATCAATCTAGGCACATTGAATCTGACGCTGGATGTGGCCAGCTTAGCCTTAGTCAATGTCCGTGCTGAACAAAGCGAATTCAGGTTGACTTTGGATAAAAAGGTGTTTACCGTAGGGAAAAACTTAACCTCCATCGGAAGTAATGCAGCTCAAGTGCTGGACAACATCCCCACGATCACGGTAAGCCCAGACGGTGAGGTTAACCTTCGGGGAAGCCAAGGTGTGAAGATATGGATTGATGGTAAGCCCTCCGGATTGATGAGTTCTGATGTACGCGCTGGCCTGGAAAGTATTCCGGCAAATATAATAGACCGGGTCGAATTGGTGACGAACCCTTCCGCGCGCTATGATGCGGAGAGCGTGGCTGGTATAATCAACATTATATTGAAAAAGGAACGTCGTAAAGGCCTTAATGGAAATGTGAATATTAACGGAGGCTTTCCCACGGCCTATGGCACCAGCCTGAATCTGAACTGGCGGCGGCCTAAGTTAAACCTATTTACTAATTTGAGTTATCAAGTAAATGATAGGCCGCGGGAGGCAAGGTTGTACCAGGAACGACTGATCAGAGATACGCTTTTCCTAACAAATCAAATTCAAGACCTGCAAAGAAGATCCTTTACCCTTTATTCTTCCTTTGGTTTGGACTATTTTTTAAATAAAAACAATACACTGACTACCTCGTTTAGTAGTAATTTTAACGAAATTGATATTCAAAGTAGATTGGATTATGATGATTACCTCTTTGAAATTAACCGACCTTTGGCTCAGTCTTTTCGAAATATGGATCAATCAATTGATCGACAAATAAGAGAATATAAACTAACTTATATTAAAAGTTTTTCCCAAATTAATAAGGAACTGACATTTGATATCAACTACCTGGAAACTGATTTTAATAGTTTAGCAGATCTTTTCGAGTCCCCTTCAGTGATTGATCATCGCCCCGATTCATTTATGCAATTTTCTCATGATGACCGCGTAGAACAGCAATTGATTGCCCAAATTGATTTTGTTCAGCCTGTTGGAGAAAAAGGGAGGTTTGAATCTGGTTTGAGAACATCAATTCGGGAGATTGAGAACAAGTTTTTTGTGGATGAATTGGTTGATGGTGACTTGGTTCGCCTTGATGAAATAAGTAATGACTTTCGCTATGAGGAATATATCTATGCTGGTTATGCGCTGTTCAGTAATAGTTGGAAAAAGCTTTCTTACCAAATAGGATTGCGCATGGAAGTCAGCGATGTAAGCACCTTGTCCGTCGAATCTGATAGTCTTGATGACCGTACATACACGAATTTATTTCCTTCCACGGCAGTCACCTACCAGCTTTCTCCTTCGCACTCATTTCAACTGAGTTATAGCCGCCGGCTCAAACGACCTTCTTTTGATTTACTCCGCCCATTTATCTCCTACAGTGATCGTCGAAATATTTCTGCGGGTAATCCTAATCTTGATCCCGAGTATGCTAATTCACTGGAGTTGAGCTACCTGCGTTATTGGGAAAAGGCTTCCCTTACATCTGCGATCTTCTATCGACATGCCAGTGACTTTATAGACCGTATTCGAGTGTTGGATAGTGAAGGGACCTTTATTGCACGCCCCGAGAACCTGGGATTCCAGGATGCTTTTGGTGTTGAATTCGTTTATTCGATCAAACCATTCGCCTGGTGGTCAGTTAGCGGCGATGTCAATCTATATTATGCTGCCTTGGATGGTGGGAGCTTTGGTGAAGATTTTAATGCTAAGACATTCTCAGCTTTTGGTCGGATTTCTTCCAACTTCAAGCTATGGAAAAAATTGCGTATTCAACTTCGATATAATCATAGGGCTGCTCGGAATGGTTCGCAGGGGCGCAACAAAGCACTTTACGGAATGGATGCCGCGCTATCCTACCCGGTGTTTAAGCAAAAAGGTCGTCTCTCATTAAATGGCCAGAACGTCTTAAATACCCATCAATGGGAGTGGACTAATAGTGGCCCTAACTTTTACAACGAAGGAATCTATATTTTTAATGTTCCATCGGTAAGGCTAGCCTTTAGTTATCAGATCAACAAGAATGTCAGTCGCAAGAGAATTGGTAATAAAAGCTCCGCTGAATACGGAAATAGCGAGTCCTATTGATCCTTGTTTACCACCTACTTATATTGTAGTGCCTGCAAAAATCAGGTATTCCAGAAAAAATAGAATCCATACAAATTGGTAATACCTTTTAATGGCTGGAATATCTTCAAGGTCTAAACGTGCACTGAAATATAAAAATAAACCCAAAAGTATTAATTGGCTACCGGAAAAATAATACCGATGAATGGGTAAGTCAATAACATAAGGCAGTAAACAAAGCCCGAAAAATAAACTTCCCAGTACTATTTTTCCCACCAAAAAAACTTTTTCTTTTCCCCAACTAATACTAAACGTTGTAATCGAAAAAGCTGCATCTCCTTCTACATCTGGTAAATCCTTGAACCAGGCTATGATAGTCCCAAAAATAAAAAAGGTGAAAGTCAATATCCAAATGAGTAAGGGGATATTATTTTTACCGGTAAAGTCATAATAAAAGGTCAGAAATAACAGGACATTTATAATAAGCCCACGTACAGCTATAATACAAAAGGCCGCCCAAAAGGGAAACCGTTTAAGTCGAAAAGGAGGTAAAGAGTAAATCGTGCCCAGGAAGAGACTTAATAATACAGTTGCGATCAGATAAGGGTTTAAGGTAAAGGCTATAGCCAGGGAAACCAGAATAGAAATACCGATAATCCAATAGCCGGTTTGCAGAGTGAAGGCCCCTGAAGCCAAAGGGAGATAGGGTTTATTGATCTTGTCAATTTCTATATCAGTGATTTGATTTAAACCGACAATATATACGTTTGCGCCCAGACAACTAATCAGCACTAAGACCAGCAATTGCCAGTGATGCTCCGTAATATCAGATAACTGATAAGCGATCGCGTATAGACAGATTACGCTCAGACTTGTTCCGATAATGGTATGTAACCTGGAGAACCGAATGAAGTTTGTTAAGAAATAGTACATGATTGCTTGGTTACGCTTGATGTATACTAAATGCTGCCCTAATCGCTTCTATACACTAGGTTTTATGAACTGACTTCAGGTGATTTTATCCCTTTGAGTATTCCGAATTCAATCACTCCCTGTTTAAAGCCTTTCGTCATATAGCGCATGGCCCAGGCACCCTTAATGGTTGGCCATCCGGATTTCAATAATCCTTTTACGCCTTGCCAGCTCAAAGCGGATTGAATGACTGCCTTCCAGAACGGTGCTACCGCGGCGCTCCAGTTTTCAGTTTGTAAGGAAGTAAAACCAGCTTGCTGGGCAAAAAGCTGAAGGCCGGGAATCGAACACATCGGTGGCAGATGGTACAACTTGTAAATTT
>CBDUIU010000299.1:0-5747 GCA_965367335.1 uncultured Saprospiraceae bacterium | reverse complement strand
GGGCGGTAGACGGCAGTATGCTGGACTATTCTTTTCGGCACATTAAGGAATTTGAAATAGCGGAAGTGAACAAGAAATTACTGGTACTGGAGTTTAAGCAAGCTAATAGTAAAGGCACTTATCGCTATTATTATTTACGGGTGGAAAACAACGACGCGCCCTTTGTCAAGCCAAGCAATGAGTTACCTGATGTGATTGTGGAAACGGCAGATCCGCGCAAGAAAGGCTGGTTGAGTTTTGGTAAAAAAAACCGAAAGAAACGCCGGAAGCGTAAACGAGAACAGGGCAAAGAATTTAAAGAAGAACAGATATATATCAGTATCGAGTTGATAGGTGGTGGATACTATGGCGGGGTAGATCCGGTTTTACGTGATTATATTCATATCAAAAGCAATGGTCGTTTAATCAAGGAATTCAAATCCGTTAATAAAGGGTTGCAAGTCGTGCGAAAGAATATCCCCCGAGAAGAGTTGGAGCAATTTGCAGAGTACATCATCGAGCAACAATTTTTTGAATTCGAGCAAATCTATGATTGCGAAAATAACCTTTGCAAAGAACGAAAACGACGTAAACCAACACCCATTCCATTACGGTTAGCCGTTGCATATGGATCGATGAAAAAAGTAGTTACCATTTCTATCTGGGGAAAAGATGATCAGAATTATACTTACATCGAATATCCTCCGGCAATTGATAATATCATAGAAGCTATTCAGACCATGGCACATAGAATTGAGCCAGAGTCTTGATCACGCTTACCAACCATAACAGATAAGGAGGGGGTTAAAATTAGACCTACTAAAAACCTTAGCCTTATCATTTTTAGATACCTACCCATCATTCTTCTTTGGAGATTGATGGGTTTTACATTTTATACTTAAATGGAATAATTATCACATCTTCAAAAGCCGTTGTAATGCTTCCTCCATTTTTCTTCTTTTATCTCTTTTCTCAATTACCGTTGCCGGTACGGCCCGCTCCTTACAATCTGTGATCGGACAGCGTTCACAGGTGTTATTTACCTCCCGAATCGGAATCGCCGGATCATCCCAAAAATGAATGGCAGATTTTGATTCATCATCCAGCAAAATGCCGATCGTCACACTGACATGCAGGCTCGGAATCTCATAAGCAGGGCGAGCAATGGTAAAGCAAAGGTATTCGTCATTCGTCCCGTAATAATGCGACCGTTGAACGCCTACCTTAAACTCTCCGGGAGCAAGCCCAGAAACTGTTTTTAGCAAAGCCAGGGATTGCCAACGCCGACAATAATGCTCGTTAATCAGATTACTATGCGGATGATGACGACGGTTAAAATGGAGTTCTTTATTGATATGGAAGCTCTCATCTTTCGGATTATAGATTAGGCGCAGAGAGAATAATTTATCGAGACCGAATGCATGAGGAATAAGGGTTACCAAGCGGTTAAAATACATCTCCGGTGCGGCCTGGTACTTATGCATAATCTCAAGAAAAGCATCACTATCCCAAGTTTTCCGCTGAAAAAAATGCTGTAAGTCCTTGATGAAGGATTCTTTATTGATCAGAATACTAACAGCGAAACTAGCAGCTTTAAAGTGGTTGATCACGTCTTCAAATTTTTCCGCCCGCATCAAAGAGGCTGTATAGGCACGGTCTTTTAAATTCAGATAATTAAATCCCAGTTCCTTTCCAAATTGAAAGATTTTTTGATAAGCGTTAATCCGTCCATTTAACAATAACTTTTTCCTTTTTGATACAAACACAGAGCGTTGAGATTTTAGCTCAGGGTAGTTTTTTAATCCATTTACCACGATCCGGTAATTATACTCGTCTTCCAGTATCTCTGCCAATCGTTTGGCAGGCACCGGACCAGCTACAGGCAATTTGTGTTCTCGCACAAAGTTAGCAGCTGCCGTTTCAATCTCCTCAAAATAGTTATAATGCATCTCTTGGTAGGCACGCATCGCACCAAGATAAAAATTCTCTTCCCGCAAGGCATAGTTTCGCGCCAACTCAACCAAAGTTGAGATAAAAGCCCCGACTCGAGAGGGGGCATTCGCAATAATCTCTACCACCTTTGCCAGTTCAATGCCGAACAGATCAAGCGGTAGTTCGTTAAGGAAATTAGAATTAAGCAAATCATTAACCGGTGCCAGGTTATGACTGAGTTCAGGAGAGGTTAACTCTTCCACACTGACTTCCAATGCATCTGCCAATGATCTAAGCTTATCTTCCTTAGGGTATTTTTTTCCCTTTTCAATCTCGTTAATATAGGATATGGATACACCGGCCTTTTCTGAAAGTTGCTTAAAAGAAAGTTGCTTCGCATTTCTTAATTGCTTGACTTTTAGCCCAAAGATGATCCGCTGATTTTGCTGTTTGGTACTCATATGCGGCTAAATTAAAAAACTTCTGCGAGATGCGTATCTTCGCTTTTCGATTAACTAAGAATATGAATATAGAAAAAGACAATATTTCGTCGACTTATCTGCAAAGACGTGATGCCTTTCAGGCTAATGCAGCAGCATTACAAGCCAAATATTTGCGTGGCTCAATGCTTCGCTTAATCATTTTTATTTTAGGTGTAGGTCTTGGTATTTATTTGGGAAGCTGGGGTTGGCCGTATATTATCATTTATATCCCTTTATTTATTTTATTCTTCGGCTGGCTAGTAAAACGACATCAGCAAGTTCAATGGGCCCAACAACACCAGGAGCAATTGGCTAAAGTGAATGAATTGGAATTACGGCGGCTGGAATTCAACCTGAAAGACGGAGATGATGGAAAATATTTTTTGGATCCACTTCACCCTTATGCTATCGATCTGGACCTCTTTGGCCCCTATTCTTTTTTTCAATATACTAATCGTGCTACTACCGCAATTGGCAAGGAACAATATGCCAATTGGTTGTTAGAAGGTGCTGAGAAAGATGAACTTAACCAGCGTCAGCTTGCCGTTAAAGAGCTGAGTAAAATGCTGGAATGGCGACAAAATTTTCAAGCCCAAGGGTTGGCCGCGAAAGACAAACGAAGCCATGTAGACAATTTGTTAGAATGGCTGAAAAGCCCGGATTTTGTAAAAAACAAAGCATGGGTTCGAGCTGCACTTTGGCTATCTCCGGTTTATGCTATCATAGCTTTGGGCTTAGCTATTTTTTACTTACCCTGGCAAGCCTCGATTTTCCTTTTACTTCCACCAGCCCTGATCATTCGTAAATTTCTGGACCAAGTCAATGAAACTCACTTACGGACGACTAAGGCGAATCAGTGGATTGGAATTTATGCGCGTTTGATGCAACAAATTGAAGAACAATCATTTGAATCTTTACTTTTAAAAAATATCCGCAAGGAATTTACACAAGGTGGAGCAGCAAAAAGCATCCAACACCTGTCCTATATTCTCAGCCAATTGGATGTTCGTTATAATGCCTTTGCCATTATTCTGAACCTGGCAGGCTTATGGGATCTTCAGTGGATCTATCGGCTGGAAAAATGGAAAGCTTTCCAACGGGAACACCTGCCTCAGTGGTTTAAGGCCCTGCAACAAATGGAAGCTTTGAATAGTCTGGCCGCGCTGAGGTACAATCACCCGGATTGGGTTTTTCCCGAACTTCACACTGACGACTTGATTGATGCTAAGGAGCTGGGACATCCTATGATCCCGGATACAGAGCGAATTAATAATCAATTTAGTAGCCCAACTCACGGCCATTTGAAACTAATCACAGGCTCAAACATGGCGGGGAAAAGTACTTTTTTAAGAACGGTCGGTCTAAATATCGTTTTAGCGATGGCCGGAGCACCGGTATGCGCCAAGGAATTGCGCTTACCGCTTTTGCGTGTCTATACCAGTATGCGAACTCAAGACGCTTTACATGAAAGTACATCCTCTTTTTACGCAGAACTAAAACGCCTCAAAAGTATTATTGAAGCTGTTCAACAATACGATAATGTTTACTTTCTGTTGGATGAAATACTCAAAGGAACCAACTCACGGGATCGACATACTGGTGGAAAGGCGCTTATTCAACAAATGATTAATAGTAGAGGAGCCGGAATTATCGCTACCCATGACCTGGAGCTGGGCGCTCTGGAAGCTACGGCAAATGGTTCAGTAGAAAATCTATGCATGGAAGTGGAGATCAAAGATGGGAAACTGGATTTTGATTATAAATTAAAAAAAGGAGTGAGCCAAAGTTTTAATGCAACACTATTGATGAGAAATATGGGGATCAATGTTTAATTACTTGAAAAGAAGTTCATGGCTTGATGCCTAGTTTCTATGAATCTTTGTTATTTTTGCACCCATTAATATCATAATTTATGACTGAGGAAATGATGACCAAGATGGAACAATTAGATGCGTTGAATCAGGTAGCAGAATTTCACCGAACTTTTCATCATCCAATTGAAGGGGAGCCTGTTATCCCTGCGGAAGATCGCTGTCGCCTAAGAGTAGCCTTGATCGCAGAAGAACTGGAAGAGCTTCAGGAAGCAATTGAGAATAATGACTTAGTAGAGGTGGCAGATGCCCTATGTGATATTCAATATGTATTGTCCGGGGCGGTCCTGGAATTTGGCTTGGGTAATAAATTTAGATCTCTGTTTGATGAGGTACAGCGTTCTAACATGAGCAAAACATGTAAAACTTTAGCAGAGGCGGAAGCCACTATGAAATATTATTTTGAAAAAAATGGAACCGAAAGCTATTGCCGTCAAGAAGGTAATGTATATTTGGTTTTCCGTAAATCGGATAACAAAACTTTGAAATCCGTAAATTATTCTCCAGCCGATTTAAAAAGTATTCTGGAAGGAGCTGAGTGAGTTGTATAAAAACATACTTGTGGCAGAATAGGCCTATTTCTATTTTACCATAAAACAAACTTCTTTGTTTCTTTCTATCCTTAGTTCTAAACGATCTGAATTAGTAAAGCACGTATTTTTCCAATTTCTTTTATCGTCTATTCTTTTCCCACTTACCGATTTTTAACATCAAGACAACCTTTGTCATTTCTGCCAATGAATTGGGCCTAATGCGTCACTCAATTTGGCAAAGGGCGCTTTGTAACACATTACTAATAACATTTCTAAACACCCCCACACATGTTGCAATCATCTACTGCTACCTTTAGTCTGTTGGCTATCCTTTTCTTTTTTAGTCCGACTATAGACGCTGATCCCACAACCAATTTCAAAGCAACAAATTCTTTTCATCTCATGGATAGTGATGGAGATGGTATCGAAGATGATGTCGACAATTGTCCGGACATACCAAATCCAGGGCAAGGGGACGCAGATGGCGATGGCGTCGGAGATGCCTGTGACAATTGTCAGGGTGGCGATAATGCTATTGATACTGACGGCGATGGCACTCCCGACTTCTGCGATAATTGCCCCGATGATCCGAACAAGATCATCCCTGGGGCCTGTGGCTGTGGCACACCGGATACAGATACGGATGGAGACGGAGCCGCGGATTGTGTTGACCCCTGCCCCAATGACCCTAACAAGGTATTCCCTGGGGCCTGTGGCTGCGACATAGTGGATATTGACACCGATGGCGATGGGACTTTTGATTGTTTTGATCGTTGTCCGGATGATCCGGAGAAAGTATTACCTGGTGTTTGCGGCTGTAATACCGATGATACCATCGACACAGATAATGACGGTATTGTTGACTGTCTTGACCTCTGCCCCAATGATCCGGAAAAAAATACACCAGGCCTCTGTGGCTGTGGGGTGAGTGACACCGTAGACAGTGACGA
>CBDUIU010000298.1:0-5753 GCA_965367335.1 uncultured Saprospiraceae bacterium | reverse complement strand
CTAAGAGAGGAGGGACAGCGCGTATCGCGCACTTGTCCCTCCTCTCTATATTTAGCTCACTGATGCGCCCTGTCCGTCTAATTGTCTTATTCAGTAAAAACATTAATATAATTGCTGAAAAAAACAGTAACTTTTTAACAATAATATCCGAGCTAAACGTTATATTTACAACGAGTTTAAATATCAGGAATTAATTTCCCGTCTCACACACCGGTTATACCCATTTTAACTTTCCTTCCAAACACCGAGTTTTTCCTTATACAACAAATTACCGGGTTCATCCCAACCCACTTGCTCCCTCTTTAAAAGGGGAGGCCATCCTTACCGATTTTTATCAAAGCGTTCATCAGGAATAGACATAGCTAAATTTATGTCCTATCGCATATTGTAATTATCCTGCTAAAAACACATTCATTCCTTTTAAAACTTATATCGCTTAAACGCTTCAATGGCTTCATATTCTGCCAGACCTAAATTATCATAAGCTCTGGCTGTTCCCCGATTTCTATCTTCTGCTCTTTGCCAGAATTCACGGCTATCATGCCCAGGAAAAAGCGGTCTGTCTTTTTGCGATTGATGCTTAAATATGGCCCGCCGTTTTCTTAGTAATTCTGCCGGGCTCAGGGGAACCGCCATATCAATATTTTCCAGCTCCCATTCCTGCCAGGCACCACGATAAAGCCATACCCAACAATCCGACAACCATTCATCACCATCTGCTTTAATTTGATCCAGGGCTTTAAAAATGGCCAGCAAACAAACGCGGTGGGTACCATGAGGATCAGATAAATCCCCCGCAGCATAAACTTGATGAGGCTTTATTTTGCGCAACACATCAATTATAATATCCACATCCGCCTGGCCAATAGGATTCTTTTTCACTTTGCCCGTTTCATAAAAAGGCATATTGAGAAAATGCATTTGCGATTCCGGGATACCAACATACCGACAACCGGCCTTCGCCTCTCCCCTTCTAATCAATCCCTTGATATTTTGTACGGCAGCTGAATCCACTTCTCCTGGTTTCTTTTCATGTAATTCTTTTGTTATTAATTTTAGCATATCCCGATCCGTTTGATTATTTTTCCCAAAAACAGAACGATAATCATTCACAAAATCCAGGAACCGGACTACGTCATCATCAAATACTGCGATGTTCCCGGAAGTCTGATAAGCTACGTGGACCTCATGCCCTTGATCCACTAAGCGGATAAAGGTGCCTCCCATAGATATCACATCATCATCCGGATGTGGGCTAAAGATAACCACCCGCTTTTGGCTGGGTTCGGCCCGCTCCGGGCGATGGGTATCATCAGCATCGGGTTTACCTCCCAGTAATGGTACGTTGCAGTAAATTAAAGATTTTGATATTAAGATTAGAAGCGGAGTCGTGTTCTGTAACCAGATCCCCCATGCCATTATCCATATAATCCCGGTTAGTGAGCTTGAGGATGGGCTTTTGTAAATGTGTGCTTAACCAAATCACTGCTTTCTTGGCCAGTGCATCTTCCCATCGGCACTCGCCCACTAACCAGGGTGTTTGTACTCTGGTCAAGTGCGCGCAAGAGGCATTGTCTAAAATAACAATAGCGTTAGTATGTTGTTGGAGGTAGGTGGCTGGAACCTTATCCGAAGGTTCGCCCTCGACGGCTCTTCTGATAACAGGTGCTTTACCCTCTCCCCAGGCCAGCAGGATGATTCGTTTGGCTTCCAGAATAGTTCCTACTCCCATGGTGATCGCTTTCAATGGGACATTTTCTTCCTGAAAAAAATCAGAAGCTGCATCTTGTCGGGTGATGTGATCCAGCGTGATCAGTCTGGTTCGGGAATTGATGCCAGAGCCAGGTTCATTAAATCCAATATGGCCCGTTCGACCTATTCCCAGGATCTGTAAATCAATACCTCCATATTCTCTAATTTTCTCTTCATAATCTTTACAGAAATCCGCAACATGCTCTTTAGCGATGGTTCCATCCGGGATGTGGATATTCTCTTTAGGAATATCAATAAGATCAAACAGGTATTCATTCATAAACCGCACATAGCTTTGAAGCGCTGTCGGTTGGATTGGATAATATTCATCCAGGTTAAAGGTGACCACATTTTTAAAACTTAAGCCCTCTTCCTGATGAAGCCGTACAAGTTCATTGTACAAAGATTTTGGTGTAGAGCCCGTTGCCAATCCAAGTGTACAGATTTCCTCCATGGCGGCTTTTCTGCGAATCAATGCGGCAATTTCCTGTGCAACTGCTTTAGCAGCAATTTCTGCATCGGAAAAACTTTTTGTAGGGATGCGTTCAAAACGATGTTTACCGGAGGTACTAGATTGAAATGAGGCCATTTGAGTTATGAGTTAAAAGTTATCTTCTTTTGGGTAGAAGTTGAGTGTTAACTGCTAGCGTGCAGACTTAGCTAATCCGTAGCTGCAGGCGGATCGTTGCGACTTAACAAGGCTTTCTGAACTGAGCCATAAGTTGTCAACAGCTCTTCTGCTTCAGATTCATTGATACTTAACTCATCCATTAAGAAGCGAATACCGCGATTAAATAGTTTGACATTATTCAATTGCATGTTCACCATTTTATTTCCTTTTACCCGACCGATCTTGATCATCAATGCCGTGGAAATCATATTAAGTACCATCTTTTGAGAGGTACCACTTTTCATCCGGGTACTTCCTGTTACAAATTCAGGACCTACGATAATTTCCAACGGAATATCCACGGCAGCAGCCAAAGGCGTTTTGACATTGTTGGTAATACAACCTGTTAGCGCACCACAAGTCTTAGCGTATTTGACCCCACCAATAACGTAGGGCGTTGTACCGGAAGCAGCAATACCAACAACCGTATCGTTCGCCGTGATCTTTACTTTGGCCAAATCCTTTTCAGCTTGTTCCGTACTATCTTCTGCATTTTCGACGGCTTTGCGAATAGCGCGATCCCCACCGGCAATCAAGCCCAGCACCCGATCCGGTGACATCCCAAAAGTTGGCGGGATTTCGGAAGCATCGAGAATGCCAAGTCGCCCCGAAGTACCTGCACCGATATAAATC
Source organism: uncultured Saprospiraceae bacterium (assembly GCA_965367335.1). GTDB lineage: Bacteria > Bacteroidota > Bacteroidia > Chitinophagales > Saprospiraceae > CBDUIU01. Next base: position 2,698 of record CBDUIU010000298.1, on the reverse strand, counting down.
AAACGCCCCCCCTGTTCAAACCGTTCGATGATTTGATTCACCAACTGGCTGATCAGTGGAATGATTTGCTGCACCGCCATGGCTACCTTTTGATCTTCCCGATTGATATTTTCGAGAAGCTCTGCGGTAGACATAGACTCCAGCGCATCATATAAAGAATCTGATTCTGTGATGGGTCGTTTTTTCATTTTGTTTACATGATATTGATATTTTGATTTAAATAAGGTTTGAGAATGTTTTCCCGGGAATCCAATTCAGTGATCAAAGTATCAATGGCATTGGTTTCACAAATCTTATAGCGTTGAATAGAGTTGAGTTTTTCAGAAATCGTCAAACAGACTACTTGACTGGAGGCATTGATCATGGCTTTTTTCAATTGTACTACATCATAGTCCAGGTCACTTAAACCATAAGCCGCATCTAAATACCCGGTACCCAGGAAACAGATATCCGCTTTGATTTGCGCCAGTGAGTTCAAAGCATCCCCTCCGATAGCAACTTGAGAATCCTTGGACATTCGTCCGCCAATGAAGATTACTTCCAGGTTGGTATGATTCAATAACTCTGTGGCGATAGACAAACTGGGAGTGAAAAATGTAGCAGATAATTCATCCGGTAATTCTCTGACCAATTTCAAATTAGTCGTACCTCCGCTGATTAAAACGACGCCATCCTCAGGGACCAGGTCAATTGCTTTTTTTGCAATCATGATTTTACTTTCTGCGGCATAAATCTGATTGACGGCCCCATTGATATTCTTAATTTTATAGCCGGAAGAAATTGCGCCGCCATGTACTTTTTTCACCTGCCCTAATTGATCCAGTTCGATGATATCTCTGCGTACAGTATCCACAGAGACATCCAGCATTTTGGCCAAATCCTGTAATAAGACCCGATTATAAATACTGACTTGTTTAAGAATTAATTCTTGTCTCGTTTTCTTTTTACCCATAACAGAACTACATAAGATGGTAGTAATAAATCATACGTCTGCAAACTATATTTGCAATGTTTGACTGCAAAATTGCATAAAATATCGGATAAAATCGCTAAAGCGAGATTTTATTTGCCAATTTTCCTTGCACTTTGCAATATTTTGCTAAATTTACCAGAATTTTAAAAGGACCTATTTTTAACTCGGAAGCTGTTGGGATTCGGGAAAACAATCTTCCACAGATTCACAAATAAAAACTTAATTGTATGAAGAGTTACTACCAAATGAAAGCAACACGCAGCTTCCCGCTGTTCGTATTGCTAGGTTTGTTGTTGCTTAGTATCACCACCACCTTGAGCGCACAAACCACACAATCCACTTATGTGTTTACCGGGACGATTACTGATGGTCTGAATGGAGAACCTCTTATTGGAGCAGCTATCCAAGTCAAAGGAACTCCCTTTGGCGACATTACTGATTTTGATGGGAAGTATAGTTTTAATGCAGCACTGGCAGAAGGAGAATATGAACTTTATATCAGCTACGTAGGATTTGTCCCTTTTAACCAAGTTATCTCTCTTGGGACTGATAAGGTCATCAATACGGATGTGCAAATGGAAGAAGATATACTCAATCTGGAACAAGTAGTTGTAACTGGTACTTCCGGAGCAACGGCCAGAAAAAATTTAGGCAATGCAATTTCTACTGTGGATGGTAGAGACATCGCGCAATCGGGAGCAACTGATATTACCCAGGCACTTTCAGGTAAGCTGACGGGCGCACTAGTCAGTCAAAATTCCGGTAACCCGGCAGGAGGTATTTCAGTGACACTCCGTGGTAATAGTACAGTATTAGGAAGTTCAGATCCTTTGTACATTATTGATGGCGTAATCATGGACAACTCCTCACCTGAATTGCTCGACTTAGGTGGTTATGCACAAAACCGCCTGGTAGATATAAACCCTGCTGATATCGCCAGCATTGAAATTATTAAAGGAGCCGCTGCGGCAGCTATCTATGGATCACGGGCAAGTAATGGCGTTGTTCAAATCTTTACCAAGCGTGGCCAATCCGGGAAACCAAGGATCAGTTTCTCCACTTCTTTTAAAGTTAATTCACTTCGTAAAGAAATCGAAGAAAACCTGGAGCCTTTCGCTTTTGAAGCTCCTGGAGATAATTCGAACACGAATCTTGTTCCAACACAACGGACAAAAATGCAAGATGAGATTTTTTCGACTGGCATCGGTACCGATAATAACATATCTGTTTCCGGAGGAGCCGAAAACACTAGATATTATATCTCAGGAGGCTACTTGTACAACGAGGGAATTATTGACAACTCAAACTTTGAACGGTACTCTGCCCGCGCAAATATAGATCAGATTCTAAATGACTGGCTGTCTGCCAGCATTGGCCTGGGTTATAGCAATAGTAAATCTCAAGAGGTGCCCAATGGAGGTATAAGTGCATTCTATGGCGCACTAACTGGATTTAATTTTAACAATAATAACTTTGATCCTGCCCCGGATGCGGATGGTAATTATGTTAGCCCTGCTGGTTTTGTGCCTAATCCGGTTGAAGTGATTAATGAATTTGATTTCAGTCAGGATATCAAACGATTCAATGGCAACCTACAGCTAAAGGCTAAACCTTTTAAAGGATTTGGAATTGACCTGATATTAGGTATTGACCAGTTTAATCAACTGTCAGATGGATTCATTCCTGTGGGATCGACGGTATTTTCAACGGGATGGTCACGATCTG
>CBDUIU010000297.1:0-5766 GCA_965367335.1 uncultured Saprospiraceae bacterium | reverse complement strand
TATCTCTTTGCTAAAGCAAATTTGGGGTTTATCACTTGATTCGCATAAACCCCATAAACTCAATAAACTCATAAACCTTTGCCCCATCACCTAGTTTAGCCTAAAATTCAGCATAAACCTGAACGTTCATCCTTTCTTTCTCTCCTTCTGCCCTACACATACAATATCAATCATATATCAAAATTACCAATTTTAGGGTATGCGCCGCGTTCTCTTTTGTACTACTTTTGAACCTAGAATCCTAATAGAAATTAAACATACAAAAGCGGCGAGAAAAACGAATCTTACAATACCCGTTAATTCTTTGAGAAAACACTCACCCGCTATTTCTCCCAAAAACATTCCCTCCACGCACTAGTTGTGGCCTTAAAGTATATGATATGAGGCCTCCTAATACCCTTCATCAACCCTAATAACTACTTTATTTGGGCATCTAAACACCTGCTCAGTAGGGAATTACCACCCCTATCTATTGGGATGATGCAATTACAGGACTGAACAAGAAACGGTTTTACAGACACTACCAAAACAAACACACATGTTGTCAATTGTGAACAACACTACATGCCCATTATGGCGTAAAAAGGAAGAACTGCGTCAGCTTTTTCTATTTTCTATGCTGCTGTCGTTCTATACAACAGCTTGGTCATTTACTTCCGGGCAACCTACCTTAACACTTACCAATACTGTTAGCGTTCAAGCGGATGGTCAACCAGTTTTTTCCGCTGATTGTAAGGATCAAACCCTTTGTAACCTAGACTTAAATTGCCGACCCCTCGAAGTGGCTGTCAATGTAAATAATAGCTTTGATCCACAATTACTAGAGGTGAGCTATAGAATTGATGTTGGTTCTAATGGCACCTTTGAATCTGAGCGCCCTGTCAATTCTTCGATGCATCAACTCCCTATTGGCCTCCACAAGATTGAATGGATAGCTCGTCATAGGAATGGTAAAAGCAATAGCTGTACATATATCGTAGAAGTTAAGGATTGTCGTACGCCAGTGCCACACGCTATCAATGGAAAAAGTCTGACTTTGGCGGTGGATGAAGCTTCCGTTTTATTGTTAGCAGAGGATATCAATCAATTTAGTACCGATAATTGCTCGGTATCCGAGCTTCGCATCTTTACACCTTCCCGAGGTCCTGGCCAGTTAAATCCACCGAAAGATAAAAAGGGACTAACCATTGAATTATCAAGATATGATTTAGGGACCAACAGTGTTGATTTGTGGGTAAAGGATGAAGCAGGCAACTGGTCCTATACCACAACTTATATTCATTTAGCTGCAGAGAAAAAAATAAAACCTCCTCATAACACATCCATTTATATGGATTTACATGGCAACGATAAGCGATCTCCTAGAATTGGAGAGGTTAATAAAAGCTATAACAACAAGCTGGTTCTTTTTCAGAATGAACCAAATCCATTTGAGCAGGCTACCAATATCCGCTTTTATCTACCAGGGCCAAGTCCGGTCACTCTTGAACTAATCGACGCTTCTGGTAAAATTATTAAAACCATCCGTGCTGAATACAGCGCAGGTTTACATACAATCTCATTAAATACTACTGACTTCAAATCCCATGAGCTCATACTCTATCGGCTTTCAACGCTTGATGGTGTCGCTACGAAAAAAATGCTCCGAAAAGGAGCTTAAGAATTAGGTGATTGTGTGTTAATTCAAAAACTGTTTAAAGTAATTTAAAATCAGTTTTTGGGACGGCCTCTTTCCGGCTTCGGCTGGGAGGGGGCTTTTTTATTTTATGATTAACGTAGAAAAAGCACTGATCTTAATATGACTTATATCGCTACAATGGTATTGAGGTCGTAAAACTAACAATTGAATTTCGGTAGCAGATTGTCGAGCGATCTATTAGCTCACATAATATATGTAAAGCGAAAAGTAATAATTACCCTACCATCCAGCGTTTATAATGCCTTAGCACATTTCAAACGTCACCTCATGAAATCATTTTGTTGCTTTATCTGCATTTGTCTTTCTTTTAGCTTGTATTCACAGGATCGCGTCTTTGCACCGGAACGACCCGAGGTCGTTGATGGGATTACAAAAAAGAAGGTTTTGCAGGAGCGCACTTTACTCTCCTATCCTGCTGTACAAGAAAGAGACATCCTGTGGGAACGAAGGATCTGGCGAGAAATCGATACCCGGCAAAAAATGAACCTGCCTTTTCGGTACGCCAAAGCGCCTTTAGTTAAAATATTGATTGATGAGATTCGCAGTGGTAACCTCACGGCTTATAGTCCTGAAGATGATCAATTCAAACAAGCACTTTGTTGGTCAGACCTAAAGCAAACACTTTTCCGTACAGATACCATTTCTATTGTTGACCCGGAAACCTATGATGTCTTTTATGAAACAGTGATGAATGACCTCAACCCAGAGGATATTCATAAATTTCGAATCAAAGAAGTTTGGTGGATAGACAGTAAGTATAGTGCGCTGCGCGTTAGGATTTTGGGAATCGCACCTATCAAAGCAGTCTACGATGAAGAAGGAAAATATCGGTATGATCAACCCTTGTTTTGGATCCATTATCCGCATGCACGGGAAGTTTTGGCAAAACATGCTGTCTTCCATGGAGCAAATGATAAGTTGGCCTTAAGCTGGGAGGACTGGTTTGAGATTAGATTCTTTGACGGATCGGTTTCTAAAGTAAGTAATGTGCATGATCGACCCTTGAATGCTTATTTATCAGAAAAGGATCGACTGATAGAAGCAGCTTTAATTGATCAAGAAATTTTTAATTACGAACACGACCTTTGGTCTCACTAAACTATTCACTACCCCATTCAGGGTAATTCCAGCCTTTCCACTCTTATTTAAGCAAAAAACTTACAATACTTTCGTTACATTTTCTCATATTGTGGAGAGAAAGAACATATATTATATTTTCTCTTTCCTTACAAATCCCATGAGCAGTATCATCGTTGAATAAATTCTGATGATGAAACTATTGCTTTTCTTTTCTATTTTTCTTTACCTACCTGAGTTAACTGCACAGCTTCCTAAGGATCATTTGACGTATCAGAAATATGGGCGACTCGTTTCTGCGCCTAATAGTGATCGCCCTGTTTCATTAGATCAGCCACTCAAAATATTCGATCATTGTAACTATGGGCAACTAGTCCTTGAAGGAAAGCTCCCAAAACATGCCTCGCTTGTTCTGCTGTCACCTACAGGCAGGGAAGTCATTACTCTTTTTACCAAATTACTATCTACTAACCTTTATCGCCTTTACGCGGAAGGAATTGACTTAGAATGTCTATCACCTGGCATTTATTACGTTTGCTTAGAACAAGAAAGCTCCCATTGTATTCCCTGGATCATAGAATAGGCTGCCTCCCGGCTAGCCAAGATTTCTTTTTTCCGGCTTAAAACTGATCTTATTTGCAACCTTTCAATAAATAACTACTCTCTTAAGTGTAGGATTCTCCGGACTAATTATCTATACCATAGATGATAATCCTAATCGTTTTGCGCAAAATGCCCCCCATCATGAAAACAATATGCACCTGTCTGTTGACGCTTGTCTATTATTCTATGTTTTCCCAAGATGTTTGTCCTTGCCAGGAAAATAATTTCAGTTACAATCAATATTCATGGAATCAAGTAGAAGATGAAGCCGATGTACAAATGGCTTTTCTGATTACAGAAAGAACCAATATTCCCGTATATGAGCTTCGTCAAAGTCGTGAACTTATTATTGACGAACCGCTACCCCATGTACCTGAAACAGAGGAAAAGCCAAGTATCCAACCGGAAAAGCAGGTGTCATCCCACAGCTCAAGGGTAATAAGTGATAAATATCGACCTAAACGATCTAATCCAAGATTTCGGAAACATAAAAGAAAAGGAAAGAAAAAATATAGAGGAAAATGCCCAAGGATATAAGGGTATTGGGAATCACGAAAGTATAATAATTTCGTATTCATCAATAATTGAATAAAAATCAATAAGGAAGGCAGTTGAGGTAATTACCAGACAAAACACCTTTATTCAACACAAGCGTGTTGTTAGCAAAGGGGAAATAAAAAGTAATAAAACGAACGGAACCCTAGGTGCTCACTTTCTAACAGTAGCCCAAATCATCATCTGATTTGTACAAGTCTGTATTTGAAGTTTGATTTACCGGTGAGAAGTTTTGTGCATCTCGGATTTGGGAATCATCGTTGGGCAGTTTCTTATCCTGCCACTTTTGTTTAATTGTATTTAACCAGGACATCTCAGGAAATAGGTTTTGATGTAGGATTATAATTTATAGCGTTAGACGCTATTTCTTCTTATTACCTAAACAACGAAATTTCGCTGCAAATAGTTGCTTTTGCATGTCCCATTTTCTTGCTTTTAACAAAACTTTTTTTTTAATAAATTTATTTGGCTGATAAAATGTCTTTTGATCCGTGTTTTTACCATGATTATATACGGTAAAAGCAAATTACTCATGCTAATTATAAAATTGCTAACACTGTTCTTGTTATATAAATAGAAGTATCGACAAGAACCTACAAAAAACACCCCATCGCTTATCACAATGGGGTGTTTTTTAAGAAAACCTAAAAACGACATTAAGAAAATTGCAAATTAGTGCCCCCGTACAATCCTAAGATGGCTTCCTTCAATTGTCTTCTCGCAATGAAAATGCGACTTTTTACCGTGCCCAGAGGGACTTCTAATTTAGCAGCAATCTCGTCATAACTAAAGCCTTCATAAAAAAGACGAAAAGGTGTCTTAAATCGGTCATCGATTCTATCAATCAGGCCATTTAGCTCATCCATCATAATATTGGATTGAGCGTCATTACTCGTTTGTTCCTTATCTACAGCGACATGAGAAGTTTTTGTGTTCACGTAAGTTTGAAACCTTTTTTTCTTGCGATAACCATTGATAAAAGCATTACGCATAATGGTTTTCATCCAAGCCATAAAATTGGTTCCTTCTCTAAATTTTTCACTATTGCGTAAGGCCAAAAACATGGTCTCTTGATAAAGGTCCTCCGCATCATTACTTTCTTTAGTGAGGCTAAGTGCAAAAGCGTACAATTGGTTAATTGCATTACTGTCCAATCTCTGCAATAACTGTTGCGGTTTTTTTCCGGTGGATTCTATTTCTTTGTTTTTCATATTCTTTTCTGCTCTATGGTCCATTAAATAAGACACTTCCTTCGAGTGAATGATTAATAAGGTGTCTGTGTATATAAACAACAATGATTTAACATCGAAATTAAGATAGAGGATATAATCCAGGACAGAATTTAGACAAGTGTGGGAGAATTGTCGATTAAAAGTTTCTTTGGGTAGGATTTGTGTTTTAAAAAAAAGTCGGAGCGACGAGCTCGTTGTCACTCCGACAAGGTAAAACCCTGTAATAAACTCCTAATTTTAGGTAATTCCAAAAAACTGCAACCACCCAAAACACGACTATAGGGCGAGAGTACGCCCTATTAATTCAAGATAAGAGTCGGTTCAAAGTTCAAATATCTTTAAGAAAGAAGAATAACGCACTTGGGCATTAAGCCTGGGCTTCTCTAAATTTGATGATTTTCGCAGTCTTAAGTCCCTGCTCTAATTTTTTCAAATGAGAGGGCATGTCTTTTAATACCTCAATGGAGTTTGTATGATATTTTCTGAAACTGCCGTCTACCTGGGTTGCTTTATGAGTAGCAGCATCCAGTTTAGCAAGTAGGCCAAATAAGCGATTGAAGTCTTGGGTATTCATAAATTATTTGGTTTTAAAAAGTTTAA
>CBDUIU010000296.1:0-5773 GCA_965367335.1 uncultured Saprospiraceae bacterium | reverse complement strand
GCTAAAAGCCCTTTTGTAAATTCAATAGAGGATAAAATCATTGGTGCTGCCAACTCATGATACCTTTCCAGACTGATCTGTGCATTGATCGGCCCTTCCAGAATTTTTTTAAAGAGGTACTTACTCGGAAGCTCTTTCTGTGCTTGGTAGGCCGTTAATTTTGCGGCAATATATAATGGCTTGTTGAGATTAAAGTGATTGGCGGGCAAGTTATTGATCTCTTGCCAATAGGTTAGAATATCCTCATTTAAGTATCGTCCGCCAATAGTTGTATTAATAGCTTTATCTATAACATTGACCTTGCCCCCATCATATGCTACAATTGTTGCTGTGCAATGAGCATCTCCAAGCCGATAAAATAAAACAGGTTTTGTCAGGTTTCGCTCCTTCTGCATTCTATTGAACTCCATTATACAAGCACCATCTACTGGTAATAAATAGACATTAGGTAAACCCGATTTCTCTATCAAGGCTTTCCAATCCTTTAATTGCTGTGCCTGGAAATAGTCAGGTACCGTTACAACTGCCCCACTAACTGTTTTATTCCACATTTGCGCTGTCCGTCGCAGGATCTCCTCAAATAACACTGTTAATACATCTTTAGGCTCCATACCTAAACTGCTAAGAGATTCCCGACAGATGTTGGCTAAGGAGAGTGTTGGGTCAGGGGGAAAAGCAAAAGCCCTCAGGATAGAATAGAAACTTTGTTGGTGTAATGAACTGTCGTTTTCTCCAAAAAAGAGATTGCCTTGCTTACCCAGATGTACGGCACTGGAAAAATCCAGGTACGCACTATCTACCGAAAACATATCCTTTGGACAGCAAGGGTAAACCTGACAGCTTCGATTGCCGATTTTAATGCCGAGGATCATCTCTCCGGCATCGAGGTGAAATTGTGTGAGTGTGTTTATTTCTGGGTAGAACATTATCTTATGATCAGAAGTGCAAAGAAAAGGATTTGGGTTGGCATAAGAAAAACATTAATGATTTATTTTATGTGAATTATGATTTAATACATTTAATAACCTTTAATGATGCATTAAAATTTCATAATTTCCCGAATGGCATTAAAATGCTTATTTTTCCTCCAACTTACTATTTGGTATCTATGAAAAACATTGTTACGGACAAAGGCTCCCGCCTGTTCATTTTGTTAGGAGGTTTTTTTATTACCAATGCCTTAGTCGCTGAATTTATTGGCGTTAAGATCTTTGCATTGGAAGATACGCTTGGCTGGCAACCATTCAATTGGAACCTTTTTGGTCAGGAAGGCTCATTAATGTTTTCGGCCGGTGTATTACTCTGGCCCTTGGTTTTCATTATGACAGATGTCATTAATGAATACTACGGACAACGCGGTGTTAAGTTTTTATCTTATCTCACCTCAGCACTTATTCTCTATGCCTTTTTAATGATTTTCATGGCCATTGACCTGGCTCCGGCAGATTTCTGGGTGGGGATCAATGCTAAGCTGGGCGTTCCGGATAATCAAAAAGCCTTTGCCTCTATTTTTGGTCAAAGCAACTGGATAATCATCGGTTCCCTGATTGCTTTTCTAATCGGACAAATCATCGATGCCTGGGTGTTTTTTCGTGTACGGTTGATTTTAGGTGAAAAAAGTATCTGGGCACGTGCGACCATCTCCACTATTGTGTCTCAATTCATCGATAGTTTTGTTGTCTTATATGTTGCTTTTGTTTTAGGGCCACAGCAATGGGAAATCCCGCTTTTCCTGGCGGTTGGAACCGTTAATTATGCCTACAAGGTAACGATGGCCATTCTTTTAATTCCACTTTTATACCTGGCGCATTATTTAATTGATAAATATTTGGGGAAAAATAAAGCGAATGAATTGAGAAGAATTGCAGTGAATTCCTCCAGTTGACGGCAACTTTCTCATAAGTTCTCCCTAACAATTTGTGCTGAGTTCCAGTCTTTTGTTTAATTTTGCAGCCGTTTAATCAATTTTAATTCAAATTATGTCAAAAGTACTCATTATTGGGGCCGGTGGCGTAGGCAGAGTGGTCACCTATAAATGTGCTCAGAAACCAGAGGTTTTCTCTGAAATACTCTTAGCCAGCCGTACAAAATCCAAGTGTGATACCATCGCAGCCGATGCTATGCGCGATACGGGCCATACAGCCATCACCACGGCAGCAGTAGATGCAGAAAATGTCCCGCAGTTGGTTGAACTTATTCGGTCATTTCAACCTAAGCTGGTCATTCACGTTGCCTTGCCTTATCAAGACTTAACCATAATGGACGCTTGTCTGGAGGCTGGAGTACACTACCTGGATACTGCCAATTACGAACCCAAAGAAGAGGCAAAATTTGAATACTCCTGGCAATGGGCCTATCAGGATCGCTTTAAAGCAGCCGGTCTAACAGCAGTACTTGGTTGTGGCTTTGACCCCGGTGTTACCAGTATTTTTACCGCACGAGCTGCCAAGCATCACTTTGATGAAATTCATTATCTGGACATTGTAGATTGTAATGCTGGTGATCATGGCCATCCTTTCGCTACGAATTTCAACCCGGAAATTAATATCCGTGAGATCACACAGAAAGGACGGTATTACGAAAATGGGCAATGGGTGGAAACTGAGCCCCACGAAATCTGCAAAGAACTTAATTATCCTAATATTGGCCCTAAAAAATCCTATCTCATTTACCATGAGGAGCTGGAGTCTCTAGTTAAAAATTACCCAACGATCAAACGAGCCCGCTTTTGGATGACCTTTGGCGATGAATATCTGACCCACTTACGCGTGATCCAAAATATCGGAATGGCGGGCATTGAGCCCGTTAAATACCAGGGCATGGATATCGTGCCTTTGAATTTTCTCAAGGCAGTACTGCCTGACCCAGGTGATTTGGGTGAAAACTATGTTGGAGAAACCTCCATCGGTTGCCGGATTCGCGGCATAAAAGATGGCCAGGAACGTACTTATTATATTTGGAACAATTGTAAACACGCTGATGCGTTTAAAGAAACAGGTGCTCAGGGTGTTAGCTATACTACTGGCGTACCAGCGATGATCGGTGCCATGATGTTACTGACAGGCGAATGGAGCGGAGCTGGCGTTTATAACGTTGAAGAATTTAACCCAGACCCATTTCTCGCTCAATTGAATAAGGACGGACTCCCCTGGCAGGAAGAATTCGGACTTGACTTAGAGTTATAATAATCAAACAACCAATAGGAACCTTTTAAGAGATAGAGAAATTAATTCATACAAATAAAATTCAAACATATTATCATGAAAAAATGTATTCAAGTATTATCCGCAATATTTTTGATTGGCATGTTAACGGTTTCAGCTAGTGCTCAGCAGACCATCGCATTCGTAGAGACAGAGGCTATCATTCCGAATATGCCTGCCTATAAAGCAGCTCAATCTGAGTTAGAGGCGTATGGTAAACAATTGCAGAAGCAACTCGAAGCCAAAGATACAGAGATGAAAACCTACTACTCTGAAACGATGCAAAAGGTACAAGCGGGTACCATGACACCAGTGGAACAGAAAAAAGCAGAAGAAAAACTCACTAAAATGCAAGCTGACTTGCAAAAAGGTGCTGCCGATGCTGATCAAAAGCTGATTCAAAAAGAGCAAGACTTAACCAAGCCATTATATGATAAGTATAATGATGCCTTACAAGCGGTTGCAGAAGCAAATGGTTATACTTATATCTTGGATAGAAAACTGATCCTGCTTGCTAATGGTGGTACCGATGCTACCGCTAAAGTAAAAGCACAGTTGGGACTTTAAACGTTAGTCTTTAAACACAAACACATTAAAAACGTCTCAGCCTGCGCTGAGGCGTTTTTGGTATTAACCCCTTTGGTTATCAATATGAATTACGATAAGATCCCCTCTCCTAGCTATCTGTTAGATGAAATCCGGTTAAGGAAAAACTTGACGCTAATTCAGGACGTTGCTCGTTCTGCTGAAATTAACATCATCCTTGCTTTTAAGGGTTTTGCGATGTGGAAAGCCTTTCCAATTATTCGGGAATATATCCACGGCGCCACAGCTAGTTCATTGCACGAAGCTCGATTATGTAATGAAGAAATGAAATCCTTAGCACATACCTATTCTCCCGTTTATAAAACAGAAGAATTTACGGATATTCTGGATCTAAGTTCTCATCTGACCTTTAATAGCCTGAGTCAATATGAACGATTTTTTCCAATTGTAAAAAACCACCCTCGGCAGATATCAATCGGACTGCGCGTAAATCCGGAATGGAGTGACGTAGCAACCGACTTATACAATCCGGCCGCTCCTGATTCCCGGCTGGGGATTTTATCAGAAGACTTACAAGATGGCTTACCCGAAGGAGTAGAAGGCTTGCACTTTCATGTCCTTTGTGAATCTGACAGTTATGCCCTCGAAAAAACTTTAAACGCATTTGAACAGCGGTTTGGGTATCTTTTGCCACAAGTCAAATGGGTGAATATGGGAGGTGGTCATTTGATGACGAGGAAAGGATACGACACTAAACACTTGGTTCAGCTCTTAAGGCGTTTTCGGGAAAAACATGGTGTTGAAATTATTCTGGAGCCTGGCAGCGCTTTTGCCTGGGAAACCGGCGAGCTCGTATCTACAGTGTTAGACATCGTGGATCAAAGAGGCATTAAAACGGCCATCCTCGATGTGTCATTTACAGCCCATATGCCGGACACCCTGGAAATGCCATATCGACCAAAGATCATTAGCGCGACTGACCCAGTAGCTGGACAACCTACCTATCGCCTGGGAGGTAACTCTTGCCTGGCAGGAGATTTTCTGGGTGCTTATAGTTTCGAAACACCTTTACAGGTTGGTGACCGGGTTATCTTTTTGGATATGATCCATTATACCATGGTCAAAACAACTACTTTTAATGGCGTACAACATCCGAATATCGCCATGTTAACGCAGACCGGGAAGCTGGAAATTTTTAAAGAATTTGGATATGAGGACTTTAAAAACCGCTTAAGTTGATCATTTTTCATTTTCAAGTGTTTTCTCTATAAATTACATCCAAATCCACTTGATTATGTCGCAACCGACCCTCCATTTTGAAACCCATCTCCATCCGGACGCCAAACGGGAATGGATTTTATTGATCCATGGGGCCGGAGGAAGTATCCGTACCTGGAAAAAACAAACTGAAGCACTAAGTCATGATTATCATCTGCTGATCGTTGACTTACCCGGACATGGGAAATCACAGGGGCGTACGGATCACCTGGATCATTACACCTTTGACATTGTCAGTGATCTGGTGTGGGAAGTGGTGGAATACAAAGCGCTACCGCAAGTACATTTAATGGGTGTCTCACTGGGTGCTATTATCGCGATGCATATGGAGCGCCAACGACCTGAAAAAACGAGTTCGCTGGTTCTGCCCGGAGCTATTGTCAAATTAGATACAAAGCTGCGTCTTATTGCCAATATCAGCCTTGGACTGGCCAAATTAATTGGCTATCAATCCTTCTATAAGCTAGCTGCAAAAATCGCCTTGCCACGTAAGAATCATAAAAAATCCCGCGAAATTTTTGTGCGGGAATCCAGATTCCTCTCCGATGATGAGTTCAGCAAATGGACAGCAATGTATGGCAACCACCTGAATGATACTTTACAGAAAATATTTGCACGTGTCACGGAGACCCCTACTCTTCTTGTCATGGGTGATGAAGACCACTTATTTTTAAAACAGGCCAGAAAATACGTTTCCAAACATACACGTCATCAATTAGAGGTCATTCTAAAGTGCGGTCACTTGG
>CBDUIU010000295.1:0-5778 GCA_965367335.1 uncultured Saprospiraceae bacterium | reverse complement strand
AATGTACGGCCGGTCATGGCGCCTATTATTTCAAGGACTCCAGACACTGTTGTTTGTGCAAATGGTTTTGTACAACTTCAAGTAGGAGGGGGCGATGATTTATATTCTTATCGTTGGGATACAACCCGGTCGGGATTAAGTTGTTATGATTTTTGTATAAATCCCGTTGCAACTCCAGAACAATCTACTAATTACGTCTTAACCGTAACGAATCGATACGGATGTCAAAGCATGGATTCTGTCAGAGTAGAGGTAATAGATGCTAATCAGGTCTTTGCAAGTGAAGATGTAACCATCTGTGCTGGAGAGGCCACGCGCCTATCTACCAATGGCTTTGGTATTAATCCTTTTTGGGTCAATGGAAATGGTTTGGACTGTAGTTATTGTGAGGATCCAATCGCAACGCCGACTGTCAGTACAGATTATCTGATAGAAGTTACGACACCTCGTGGTTGCAAAGTTTATGATACCGTCAGTGTTACTGTTATTCAACCGGAAGACGTCAGTGCTGGAGAAGATGTTAGTATTTGTCCGGGAACCTCAGCAACTTTGGATGGAAAGGGGATAGGTTTTGTAACATGGAGCCCGGTTGCAGGGTTAAATGATCCGACAATTTTAAATCCAATCGCATCTCCGGGTACAACGACCACTTACGTCTTAACCGTTGAAAATGGTAATTGTATTTTACAGGATGAAGTAACGGTTACAGTAAGTGATCAAACGGTTATTACTGGGGGAACCTTTGATATTTGTGAAGGAGATACTATTGAATTGACGGTGGATGGTTTGGCGGATACCTACAGTTGGTCACCTGCTGAAACACTTTCTGCAGATAACATTCCTAACCCAATCGCCAGACCAACCGATACGACCATCTATACCGTAACGGCCTCTTTGGCTACTTGTCCTCCGGCAACAGTCGAAGTAATCGTAAATGTCAGACCTACTCCCGGAAAAACACTTCCCGCAAGACGTATTTTCTTTCCCGGGGAAACCTTAGAATTGAATTTTAATGATCCTGATTTGGGTTTATATGAATACAGCTGGACACCGCCGGACGGATTAAGTTGTGATGACTGTGCGCGTCCATTTGTAACCCCTACGGGTAATGTGACTTATAATTTAGTTGTAATGAATCCGGCATCAGATTGCTCAACAGAAATGAATATTGATTTGGAAATGCTGGATGAGTGCCCAAGAGAATTAATTTACACACCGAATGTATTCTCTCCTAATGGAGATGGTACTAACGATTTATACCAGGTATATCCTGCTCCTTCATTAGATCAAATAAATGCTATACAGATTTTTGATCGTTGGGGAAAAGTAGTCTTTCAAGCTGATGATTTCAATATTGGGTGGGATGGTACTTCTAAGGGTCAAAAAATGCCTACGGGTGTTTATGTGTACGTAGTAGAAGCATTATGTCCGATTACTGGAGGTACATTTATCGTAACGGGTGATATAACTTTGATTAGATAACAGGTGAAGCTATAACAAGCTAACAAGAAACTTAGTATTCATAGATTTATGGCGGGACCTTCATTATTTCGGTAGTGAGGGTTCTTTTTTTATATATGGATGTAAATAGAAAATCGCCGAACAGTAATGAACCATTCGGCGATTTTGACTTTTTATCCTCTTGTCTATTCCTGAATATCATTTGTAGTTGGAGATCGGAAAAAGTTAATGCAACTATGAAATCAACTACTTCAGAATGACCTCGACTTTTTTGGTTGAATAACAACCCATGTGCATGATGCTGTATCGCGGTTTAAGGGGGATCACAGCCGATCGCACTAATTTTGAGCGAGTCAAGAATTGACTAAGCGGTTTGAGTAATTATTGCAAAGGGAAAATCTAACCTTTGCGTCGCACTGGTATGGCGGACTCATGAATTTAGTGTGTTTTTAAACAGTTTAGTTGGTAGTTCTATAGGTTATGTATTTTATTCTTTGAGCATCCGAAATGTATAATGCAATACTTGGATGTGTTGTTTTCTAGTATTCTTTGTATGACTTCAGCCACAAATACTAACCGGCAAAACGTATTGTCAGGACGACATATGGATGTGTTCTGCCTGGATCCAAATGAATTGGAAAAAATCGAAAATGGTGCTCAAAGAACGTAGGAGGTAAGCCCTCCAACTAAACTATGGTTATTAAATTATTGACAACTCAAAGGTGGGATAAAATTCTGTAAATGTCAAATATTTTAACTAAAAAAAATAAAGATTTGATTTATGACAAAATATTATTTTGAATATAAGGGATAATTAAAAATTTAATAATATGTAAAATATTTGTAATTTAATAGAAAATTTATTAAGACAAGCGAATTAATCTTCGCTTAAAAAGCAACGTAAGTTTAAACACGTATTAGTAGAAATCAGACATTGTGAAAATAAAAAAAGTGTCAATTCAAATCTTCTGAATTGACACTTCTGATTTAATTTATAACTTAAGCCTTTATCCTAATAGGGTTGTCTTATTGATAAAAGGCTGATCATATGTTCTTTCTCCGGTTGCTTTGTACAATGCATTGGCAAGCGCTGCCATAATCGGAGGTAAAGAGGGTTCCCCCAAGCCAGTTGGATCAATGCCGTTATCCGTAAAAAAGATCTCAATGGCCAATGGAGCCTCAGCCTGTCTAATTAATCGATTACGGTCAAAGTTCTGTTGCTCTACTTTGCCATCCTTAAAAGTAAGGGAACCATACATCGCGTGCCCAATGCCATCTACGATGCCCCCTTCAAGCTGATTTCTTGCTGCTTCCGGGTTGACAACAATTCCGCAGTCAACAGCACACCAGACCTTTTTAACGCGGGGTATTTCATTTTGCATCTCTACATCTACAACTTGCGCTACATAGGTGTTATGACAATAATAGGCAGATACACCTCGATGTACTCCGGGAGTATCTTTTCCCCATTCCGCTTTTTCTTTGACCATCTTCAAAACACCCGCATAACGTTCCGCATCGTAGTCATTGTTTTCTCCTACCGGATTAGTCTTTGCTTTTTCAAATAAGGCTAATCGGAAGTCGACGGGGTCCTTACCTGCAGCCTCAGCTACCTCATCCAAAAAGCTTTGTTCGGCGTAGGCCATGAAATTAGAGCGAGGTGCGCGCCAAGCACCGGTAGAGATATTGGATTCGGCCCCAAACGACTCAACTAAATAATTATCAACTGTTCCTGCCGGGAAACGGTGAGCAAAAACCGGACTGCCGTGAATACCTGCTCCTTTTATATGTATGGCCGTAAGTTTGTTTTTGTCATCCAACGCAGCTTTGTACTTCACTTTATATGCCGGGCGATAGGTACCTTCGGTCATATCGTCTTCACGAGTATAAACCAGTTTGACCGGCGCTTTTACTTTCTTAGAGATCACAGCTGCCTCAATTCCGAAATTTCCGTAGAGCCGGCGACCAAAGCCGCCACCCATCCGGGTCATCATGATAGAGATATTTTCTTCATCCATACCAAGAATTGTTGACACTGATTTACTCAGAAACTGAGGAGTCTGAATCGGTCCCTCCAATTCCGCCTTTTCATTGGTGACATGAGCAAAGAAATTCATTGGCTCCATAGTATTGTGAGCTAAGAATGGTGCACTGTAGGTACGTTCCACCACCTTTGCGGCAGTGGCAAAAGCGGACATTGGTTTTCCATCCTTACGTTCGGGCTTGTCCGATTGCTGAGTAAGCAGCTTAGCTAACGTGGCCTCATGTGCAGTACTGCTTTCCAGCTCAGAAGCGTTTTCCCATTCTGCATTTACAGCCTTTTTGGCCTGCATGACTTCCCAGGTAGTATTACCAACTATAGCTATTTGCTCAGGAAAAGCACTTACATCAGACCATTGTTTTTCTTTCCCTTCCGGCGTAGCCGTACTGAATGAAAATACATCTTTGATGCCCGGCATGCCTTTGGCTGCACTACCATCGAATGATTTCAGTTTCATTCCAAAAGCTGGCGGGCGAACGATCATTGCGATCAACATGCCTTCTTTTTTAGTATCCAGCCCGAACAATGGTTTACCAGTTACAATAGCTTTACCGTCTACATTTTTACGGCTGGTACCAATAATTTTAAAATCTTTAGGATCTTTTAAAGCTACTTCTTCCGGGACTTCAATTCCTGCAGCTGTAGCAGCAATGGAACCATAATCGATTGATCGATCAGAAGGCTTATGGTAGATGATTCCTTTATCCGTAGTTAGCTCGGTTACCGGAACTTCCCATTGCTTAGCAGCTGCTTCCATCAGCATTCGTCTGGCTGTAGCTCCGGCCATTCTTAAACTTTGCCAACCTTTACGAATAGACTGACTACCTCCGGCTATCTGCCGGGTGTATTTCTTATTATCATATCCCGCTTGTTTAACGATGACTTTATCCCAGTCTACATCTAATTCTTCCGCAACTATCATGGGCATGGAAGTCTTCACATTTTGTCCAATTTCGGGATTGGGAGAAAAAATCGTTACAACACCATTATCTCCGATTTTTAGAAATGCATTGATATCAAACCATTCATCAGGCATTTGCAAAACTTCCTCTGGGGTGATATCAGGTGAAGTACAAGAAGCCAACCAACTGAATCCCAACATGAAGCCACCACCTGTAGCAGCGGAGACTTTAAGGAATGAACGGCGATTATGTTTTGTTTTTATGATAGGCATTTTAGAAAATTTTGGGCGTTTTGTTTTGCTGGGCAAAACGTTTTGAAAATTTAAACTTACTCAATGGAACATACCACTAGAATGGCAATGTTACTACGGTACCTTGTTAATTGATCAGGACATTTTTGCAGCGGTTTTTACCGCAGCTTTTATACGTACGTAAGTACCGCAACGACAGATGTTACCATTCATTGCAGTTTCAATTTCAGCATCAGAAGGGTTAGGATTTTGCTTAAGCAGGGCTGCTGCACTCATAATTTGTCCAGCCTGACAATAACCACATTGAGGGACATCATGTTCCAACCATGCTTTTTGTACCGGGTGGTCACCTTTGTCGGAAAGGCCTTCAATCGTAGTGATGTTTTTGTCAACAGCGCCAGATACCGGCAAAGAACAAGAACGCATTGCAGTTCCATTTACATGTACAGTACAGGCGCCGCATTGTGCGATTCCACAGCCGAATTTAGTGCCGACCAGGTCTAGATGATCCCGTAGCACCCATAATAAAGGAGTTGCTGGGTCAACGTCCACCTGAAGCGTTTCACCATTGATTTGAAGTGTAAGGTTTGCCATGATAGAGAATTTTCTTTGGAAATTAGGAATAACTTTTTTGGAAAACGCCTGGAAAGAAATGAAGTTCCAATGTAGGGAGAATTGTTGAAATGGACAAACTGGAAATGTTAAGGCCCAGGTGCGAAATATAAACCCGTTTTGATCTAATATTAGCCCACATGCATGGATTTATTCAGCTAGTTTTTAATTAGCCTGAAAACAATATTTTGCTCGTTTTTTCCTTCATCGATTTTCTGTGGCTGAACCACGGTTAAGATATGCTTTCCTTCAGGCCATGATTTAGTTGGTAGATAAGTAAGCGTTCCACGAGTACCATCGTGTGGATGATCGTAGAATGCCCAGGAGACATCCTGAATTAATTGATTATCCAACTTAAGGGTAATAGATTGCCCGATGCAGTCAAGGTTGAATTGGCGACGTTCTTTACGTTTCGCTAATTTGTTCAGGTCTTCTGAGGAAGCTGTCCACTTTCCGCAGATCGTATCCAATACGTTCTGAGTGTGCTCAAGTAGGGGAACGAACACCTTCA
>CBDUIU010000294.1:0-5800 GCA_965367335.1 uncultured Saprospiraceae bacterium | reverse complement strand
AGTTGTACCCGAACAAGCCACACCTGACACCAACGAACAAGCTGAAATACTTTACCTTCTCATTCGCCGACTGGATGAAGTGGATAGAATGATCATGACATTACACCTGGATGGATATAAAAATCCTGAAATCGCAGAGATTACAGGGATGACAACCAACCATATAAATGTAAAGATACATCGCCTAAAGACACAGATCATAGCACAGTTTCGAAAGATAGAAGAAGGGCGATAAATGTTCAAAGTGCAGTGTTATTACCATTTACCTTAAAGACAAATTTTATCCGATATGGATCTTTATCAATTCTGGCAAGATTTAAGCGAAAAAAAATTTTCTCAACCCACGTTAAAAAAAGAAGAGATTATGCAAGCGATTCACAAGGAGTCTAACTCCACAATCAGCAAATTGAAGAAACGATTAAAGTTTAAATTGTACTGGATTATTTTCTTTATTGCCTTATTCAGTATTTGGATGTTGTTCAGCCTTGGCAATCTGGAGTTATTATCGCTCATCAGCTTTTTTAATGCAGTTTATATCTTTGGTTTATTAACTCTTGGCTACCAATACCGGAAAATGAACAATGAACTTCCATATGATGGTAGCACCCTTTCCTTGATGAAACGGAATGCGAAGCTTATCAAAAAGGCACTGCGGATTGAAACTATAAGTGGTTTGTTTCTCATGCCAACTGCAGTAGTCGGAGGGATATTAGTCAGTAACCTTTATAATGGTCATACCATTGCAGAAACCCTTCAAAATCAGCACCTTTTAATAACTACCCTGGGTTTTCTTATTGTTGTGGTTCCTTTATTATCCTGGCTTAGCTCAAAAATGAATGCGTATGCCTTCGGGCAATATATCCATGAGTTAGAAGCAAATATTGCCAAAATGGAGGAGTTAGTCTGACATTAGATAAAAATAGGGAAAAACGTAGCAGGCAGAGAGAAGGGGATGTTTTAAGAATAGAACTTTCTCTCTCTATCCTGCCATTAGCTTGATGATAAATACCAGGACCACACTAATCACTAAGCCAAAGAATACTTTGAGTAGGTCTGCGCCAACCATCTTTAGGATTTTAACGGGTACTTTTTGCTGAATATTCAAGCGCAGCCCGACTTCCCGACCAGCAAGCAAACCGATAAAAACCCAGGTCGTACTCATAGGAAGTTTACCTTCAAACAGACCGAGATAGTTGTATTTGAAGATGTAGAGGATGATACCATAGATTAAATCAATAAAAGTAGCTGACCGGATATCAACGGTATTTGTTTTGGCACGAACGACTTCTTGAACGGCTCCTCCTTTACTATAGAAAATATAAGCTAAAAGTGTTAGCAAGATCAGAATAGAAATAGAGAAGCTAAATCCGCTTAAATTATTTCCCCCCTGCAAGTAGATATAAATATTGGCCAAATCCTGTGTCAACCACTGAGACCATAGAAAGGCGGTAGAAAGCCATTGAGCGGCCACCCAATAAGGACGACGATTTTCTTTTAGTTCGTTATATATAAAGTATTTTTCCGTCAGCCTTGATATACTTAGATAAATGATCAAGCCGGAAGAAAAAGCAATGAGATAGCCCATTAGCGACTTTTGGATCATCCCACCCAATTTTGTTTCCGTATTGAAGACACTGGCAGTCATCGAATTAAGGTCACCAGGAATATCTTGTAAAGAAAACAAAGTGAGGATCATAAAGGTCGTACTTACCGGAATGCCTAATCGAGTGATGCTCATCAGGACCATGGGAGGTAGCAAGTAATACCAATGGTATACTTCGGGCATAGTGAATTTGGATAAGCGGCCATAGGCAATGTCTCCAAAGTACCAACCATAAAATAAAGTAGCCAGCATGATGCTTGCTGCGAAAGCCCACAGAATATACCACTTCTGCGTTTTTTCGTTTGAAGTTAAAAAAGTCCCTAAGGTCTGAATCACATCATTCCCGACTACGGAGTATGAAGCAAGGATAAATCCAATCCACATGATGAGAGTACTACTCAGTTCCATAAGAACGTTTTGGTATGTTTTGTAATCCTTTGATGGTCAATTTGTTATGACTTGCGGTTAAACCGCTGGCAAAGGTAGTAAAAAATTGCCGTGACCACCTCTCTGGAGCAGACTACTTTTTTATTCAAATATTCGATTTTATATGGAGTTAACATAGGGTTTCCATTTTCTTATCAATAGCAGGTAGCATAACTTGTAATGTAAGGATACTAACAGCTATATGTTGAGGATGTTCTAACTGCTGAGCTCATAAAAATTACTACCTTCGCGGCGATGAAACCGCTCAGCTATTTTCCACAAATTGATAGCCTTCGTGCGCTGGCCGTTTTACTGGTTCTGCTCAGTCATTGGCTGTCTGATCCGTGGATTGCTCAACTTCAGCTAGGCAAATTAGGGGTAGAGTTATTTTTTGTGATCAGCGGTTTTCTCATTACCCGGATTTTGTTTCGGATGAAAGACAAGCCTCCCGATCAAAACCGTTATCTGGTCTTTTATGCACGTCGATTTCTAAGGATTTTTCCGATCTATTACTTTGTGCTCTTGATTACCTTTCTCTTTGGATCTTCCATCGTTCGGGATTCACTTTTTTGGAATGCCAGCTTTCTCACTAATTTTTTTATTCTGAAGATCGATGCTTGGCCAGGGCCGGTTTCTCACTTTTGGACACTAGCCGTCGAGGAACAATTTTATCTGGTCTGGCCAATACTGATTTTCAGTACACCACGTCGTTTTAGCCCTGGGATGATGGTCGGCGTTGTGCTGCTGGCTTTGTTTTCCCGTGGTTATTTTTCCTGGCAAGGTTATAATTTATATTACCCCTATATTTTCACCTTATCTTGTTTTGATAACTTGGCTGCGGGGGCCTTACTTGCTTATTTTTTCCAATATGGAAATAGGAAGTCTTTACAGCGGTGGGTTAGCCATCCTGTTCTTTGGTTATTAGCCCTTCTTTTCCTGGGGTATAACCTCTACGCATACCTTCACCCGGGGTATGGTCCTTGGGGACACATTTTTTTGCGCAGCAGCACATCTTGTCTGTTTTTTCTTTTGGTGGGAAGAATATTGTTTTTGGAAAAAGGTCGAATGCGAATCCTGTTGGCTCATCCGACATTAGTTTGGATGGGAAAAATCAGTTATGCGGCCTACCTATGGCATAATTTCATCCCTGGCTTTTACCTTGGGTTGGAGCACCCGGTCAATCCTTATTTACGCTTTTTATTATACCTATTCACGCTTATACCGCTTTCTCATTTATCCTGGAAATTGATAGAGCTGCCTTTTAACCGATTGAAGAAGTATTATAGATATTAAGGAAGAAAAGGAAAAAGGATTTACCACACTCCTGCGTAAGAAAGATCCTCTTCGGAAAAGGTAGCTAAGTAACTATATTTCAGTCTAATGATTTGCCGGATATGCAAATAATCGTGCGTCAGCCAATTTTCTAAAAATAAGCGAGCAGACATCGGCCCCAGCTTAGGATGTTGATAGATGTTACTCCATTGAGGAGAAGGCAATGAAGTTAACCATTCAATGGATTGTTCCCGTTCTGACAAAAAACTACTAAGTTTTTCCTTGTAATTTTGGCTAGCATATTGTCGCTCTTCCACCCAGGCCACCGGATTGATAGGGCTGAGTGGAAGTGCGGGATTGTTTAGTACACTTTTTACCCGGGCTCTAAAATCCTCTCGCTCCTCGTCATATAAATGGCAAAGAATCTCAAGTAAATTCCATTTATCCGGCAGAGGCTTCCATCTGAAGACATCTTCCTGAACACCAGTGAATAGCCCTTGGAAAACTTGTTTGTTATTGTCTAGTGCTTTAATGATGGTGGTGGAGTGTATCATACGTAACTTAGTTGAGGGTTTTATTCCATAACTAATGTATCCTCATTCTGGTTCCATCTTCTTAGACAAATGTTTCTCAAAGGCCTATAGAAAAACAGGGTGTCACACCATAGGTCCGTTGGTTTAAAGTTCCGGCGCTCGTTAATATGTTTTACTAACAACAAATTTTCGGGCAACCCGTCTTTTCCCTTCTACCTTTACGGATACCAAATAAAATCCATTTTGAAAGGCTGACAAATCCAAGCGGATCGGATAAGCTGGCAGTGCATCATAGTTGTGCTGCCATTGCTCTTGACCCAACTGATCGTAAATGATGATGGATGCACCTTGTTTTTGGTATCGGCGGAGATCCAGGGATAGGTGTGATTGCGAAGGATTAGGGTACAAGGTAAAATCCACTTGTCCGCTATTTGTGTTTGTATTGTTACGAATAGAGCTGCCATCGTCATAAATATTGACAGAATAGTCTTCTACTTCTCCGAATGCAATTTGTTCACAAGGGCCAGGGTATTCACCTCTGCTCATACTCACCCGCATCCGGGTTGTGCCTGGAGAAATATCAGTTGGGATTTGAATGACACCTGCTAAGTCGACCAAAGGAGTTCCCGTAGGTGGAGCTTCTTGTATACCTGCAAATGCAATTTCCTCCGGCTCGTTAAAAATACCGTTCTGATTATAATCAATCCAAACCTTATAAGATACGTCATAAGTAGTCCAACTGTAACCAGTCGTCAGGGTAATCGGATATTCACCGCCAATAGCAAACTCAGCGAACTTATCTGTGTTATCAGCATACTGACTTTTCCCAGTTGATGTAGCGGTTAAGTCATCGACAATTAAACCGTCAATCCATTGTAACCAGGGTGCTGTTCCACTGGAGGCACAATAGCCATTAACAGGAGGAAGAGGTTCTCCGTCATCATCATCGTCATTCCCGCCACCGCCTTGGTTGGGTCCGATTTGTACGGTGTAATCTTCAGTTTCACCATAAGTATAGGTATCACAACCACTGGCTGCTTCTCCACGACGCATTGAGATCCGCAATAAATAATTTCCTGCTGGCAAATTAGCAGGGACACTGAGCGTACCTTCTAAAGTGATAACTGGAGTTCCTACCGATGGAGCTGCTAAGACTTCCTCAAAAACAGTTTCTTCTCCGGCTTCAAATTCACCGTTGCGATTTATGTCTATCCAGGCAGTGAAATATTCATCAAATGTACTCCAGCTATAACGTACGTCAATAGCGAGTACATATTGTTGGCCAGCTTCTAGTCTAATGACTTCATCCAGAAAATCACCATACCCATCTTTTGAACTACTATTAACCATATCCCCAAGCCTGACTTCACTGATCCATTCCACCCAGGGTTGAGCCGCACCTCCCGTACATGGTTCTTCTTGTTGACAAGAAGGGAGTACTTCTTTCACAATACAATTACTTGGGTACCAAATGTCACAACCTTTTGCACGTGCATAGCGTACGAAGTAGGTTGTCTCGGTAATCACACCGGGATCAAAATCCTTGTTTTCTGCATCTATAATCGTATCACTGTCAATTGATGGACATCCAGTCGTAGAGTAAACCCAGAAAAAATCGAAGTAGCGCTCACCACTATAAGGCTGTGAAAGTTCTTCTATTAAGGTTGGATCATAGGAGATACAACCGGATTCATCACCATCGATTTCACCGCCTTCCGTAAGTGTGGCGCAAAAGTCTGGATCGCAAGCGTCTCCGATTCCATCCCCATCCATATCATGCTGCAGCCCATTATTGGTAGAAGGGCAATTATCAACATCGGCACAAACACCGTCACCATCTGCATCATTATCCGGGTCTAGAGGACAAGGGTCTACACAGTCTACTACTGTGTCGTCGTCACTGTCTACGGTATCACTCACCCCACAGCCACAGAGGCCTGGTGTATTTTTTTCCGGATCATTGGGG